>NZ_BAABRP010000004.1:92500-221587 GCF_039545055.1 Deinococcus carri | reverse complement strand
TGCCCGCCCCGATACGCCTCACCCGTCCGGCGCGCAGCAGGGAACGGCGGTGGGCTTGTTCCCACAACGGCTCCAGTTCACTCAGGAGCTGGTCAAACTCCATCGGCGTTAGCCCCACCAGCCGCTCAAAGGAACGCGCTCGGGACTTCAGCTTCTCCAGCCGTAACACCCCTGAACCTACCTGCTCCTACCTCTACTGCGCAACGGGTCTTGAGTTTGCGGCTCTCTGGCAGCGGCATCCGGTCGAGAACTGCATCACAGGGACGAAGTCCTTCCGGCATCCCCAGGTCGGTGAATTTGATTTTGAATTTGAAGCCCTTCTGCTCCCCGACGGGAGTGGGGACCGGCTCCTCACGTACACGGTCAACCCCAGATCCAGTGCCGAAACTGCCCTGCGGCGGCTCGTCCAATCTTTGCAGGTTCCTGGATAACGGAAGGGCCTGCACAGGGAGATGTGCAGGCCCTTCTGGAGACGGACGAACTTACTCGTTTTCCGCGAAAAGAGTGATTTGAAGACCGTCCGGACTCAGCACTCGCGCATTCAACGAATTCCAGGGCGTGCGGGTGACCGGATGCGTCAGCACCCCGCCCACCTGCTGAGCGGTAGTTGCGCCTGTTTTACTATCGGGCATTCCCAGAGCCAGCCGCAGGTCCCCGGAGACCCGCCGCCCCACCTCGATCTGGTCGATCCGCCCAGCTTGACGCTCGTCCACGAGTTCCAGTGTGGCCCGCCCCGCTTCCAGAATGATGACGCGGCCCTCCGGGGACTCCCAGGCATTGACGGCTTTGGTTCCCAGCAGGGCCTGATAGAAGGCCTTGCTGCGCTCGTAGTCCTGTGTGGTGATCACCAGTCGGAGTTCATGTACTGCGTTGTCCATGGCCTCAGTGTGGAGGCCATGGCGCGGGAAGTCTCATGCTTTTCCAGCTCCGATCCATGTCTAAAATGCATAGATCATGCCGGAACTTCGCCACCTGCGGGCTTTCGTGGTGCTCGCGGAAGAGCTGAACTTCACCCGGGCGGCCGCACGGCTGTATATGACCCAACCCGCCCTGAGCCACCAGATTCGGCGGCTGGAAGGCGAGCTGGGTGTGACGCTTCTCCAGCGCACCAGCCGCCGCGTCACCCTGACTCCCGAGGGTGAGCGGCTTCTAGACTTGGCCCGCACCGTTCTGGGTACGCTCGACGAGGGGATTCAGAGATTACGCCGGGAGAGCGCTCCGCAGGTCCTGCGCGTGGGCTTCGCGGATTACGTTGGTCAGACTGGGATTCCTGACCGCCTGCAACGAGTGGCTCAGGCGCTGCCGGGATTGAGACTCCAGCATCTGGAGGGCACCACCCTCGAACAGTTGCAGGGATTGACTACGGGGACCCTGGACGTAGGCTTTTTCGTGGCACCACAAGTCCGCTGTAATGGCGTCCAGCAGCGTCGGCTCTGGATGGAGGAGTTCTGGCTCGCCCTACCCGAAGGGCATCCATTGGCGCAACTGGACCAGGTGCCCTTCCAAGCGCTGGAGGGCCAGCCACTGCTCCTGAACTCGCGGGAGAGCAACCCGGACCTCTACGACCACTGGCAGCACCTGTTCAATCAAACCGGAGTTCAACCCCAGCAGCTCACCAGCAGCGGCGCACGAATGTACTCCTTTGCGGGCATGATGCGCCTCGTTGCCGAGGGCGAAGGCCTGTTCCTGATCGTCCGTTCCCTGGCGGCCCTCGGTCACCCTGGGGTCACGTTTCGGCCCCTGCATGCTCCCACTCCAGCGCTGCCCTTCCGCATGGCGTGGCGGCAGAGCCTTCCGGCCGTGGTCCAGGAGCAGTTGCGCCAGAGCTTCAGCGGAGAGTGGGTGTGACCCCTAACCGCACCAGCACATCGTCAGTTTGGACGATCTCGGCGAACTCCCCGCTGAGGTTCGCGAGCGTCATGGCCTGAACCTGTGCGGCCGGGAACGTTGTGCCGTCGGGCCCCGTACGGTCGAAGGTCCAGGTGGCGTCAGCGACCAGCAGCGTCTCGAAGCCAAGGTTTCCGGCCATACGCGTCGTCGTCTCCACGCAGTGGTTGGTGGTTGCGCCGCAGACGACCACGGTCGTTACACCGGCGGAGTGCAAACGCGCTTCGAGGTCGGTGCCGATGAAGCTGCTGTTGACCGCCTTGACGATCACGGGCTCGTTCGGGAGTTCACGGGCTTGAGGCATCACGGCATAGCCGGGCCGGTCAGGGCGGAAGCGTGAATTCGGCTCGGTCGAGGCGTGCCGCACATGGAAGATGGGGGCATCCACCCCACGGAAGGCGGTGAGCAGCCGCACGATGTTAGGCACGGCTTGCAGGTTGTTGCGCCGCGCGCCTGCCTGTTCGATCTCGTTGAACGCTTCCTGCACGTCGATCACAAGGAGCGCACTGGTCTGCGGGTTCATGTCCTGACGATACGCGGTATGGGGGAGAACTATTGAACGACGTGCACGAGCGTGGGAAAGGTCCCGGCCGTGGACAGCGCAAGCAGCATAACGGCCCGCCCGATAGGGCCAGCGTCATCGTGAAGGCCGGACCACGCCGGTCGCTGAGCTGCCCGCTGAACCACTCAGCCAGGAAGCGCCCGGCAGCCCCCGCGTCGTCAAGCTAGTGGCCTCGTCCAGGTGAACGTGGCCGTTACCGGGTCAGTCGGCTCAGGGCTGCACAACCCACCACCACCAGAGCCGCCACCAGGGTGCGGCCGTCCAGCGCTTCGCCCAGGAACAGCGCCGACCACACCACGGTCAGGACCGGTTGGACGAGTTGGACCTGTCCGGCCCGCGCCACCCCGCCCAGCGCCAGCCCCCGGTACCAGGCGAAAAACCCCAGGAACATACTCACCACCGACACGTATCCAAAGGCCAGCCAGGCCACCCCTGAGGGCAGCTGTGTCGGCCAGGGGGTCAGCAGGACGGTGATCAGCGCCGCAGGCAGGGAGAACACCAGCGCCCAGCTCACCACGCGCCACCCGTCCAGTTCACGGGCCAGCCGTCCGCCCTCCGCATAACCCAGGGCAGCCAGCAGCACCGCCAGCAGCATGAATACGTCGCCGGTCCCCAGATGCCCGGCACCAGTCGTGGCTGCAAACGCCACGACCGCCGCCACGCCGAGGGCCGACACCAGCCAGAACACGGGGCGGGGGCGCTCGCGGGTCAGCAGCACGGCGGCGATGGCCGTCGCGGCGGGGAGCAGGCCCACCACGACCGCGCCGTGCGAGGACGGCACGGTGCGCAGCGCAAGAGACGTGAGGACGGGAAACCCGAAGACCACCCCCAGCGCCACGAGTGCGAGTCCCCGCCAATGACGGCGCTCAGGGAAGCGCTCCTGCCGCACGAGCAGCAGGCCCAGCGCCAGCAGCCCAGCCACAACCGCGCGTCCGAAGCCGACGGTGTACCCCCCGAACTCGGGCACGGCGAGCCGGGTCGCCGGGAGGGTAAAGCTAAAGCACAGCACGCCCAAGGCCGCCCACCACCACCCCACCGTCTCTGCCCTGGGTGTTTCTGCTCTCGAGGTTGTAACGCTACCAATGTTCTTCACGTTTTATGATAACGGTATGTCCATCGAGAGTGGAAGTGCCTCCAGCAGACAACGCCTGTTGCTCGCCCTGAAAGCACTTCTCCAGCATGAGTTGCAACCCGGTGAACAACTGCCCTCGGTTCGCGAGTTGACGCGCCGTTACAGGACCAGCCCTGTGACGGTGAGTGGGGTGCTGGCGCAGCTTGCACGCGACGGCCTGATTGTCACCCGTCCGGGCCACGGAACGTTCGTGGCGGAGGCCATCCCCGCGCCCCTGGGGCGCGACCTCGGGTGGCAGACCGTCACCCTCTCCGGGCGCTCCGCCCTGCCGGGGCATGTTCAAGACCTGTTCCGGCCCCCGCTCCCCGACACCCTGCCCCTGGGCAGCGGGTACCCGGACGAGACGCTGCAACCCCTGGACCTGCTGGGTAAGGCCCTGAAAGAAGCGGCCAAACGCCCCGGAGTGTGGTCGCGTCTGCCCCCTGAGGGGCTTGAAGCGCTGCGGGTCTGGCTCGCACGGGAACTGGGCGGAGAGTACCGGGCGTCAGACGTGCTGATCGTCCCGGGTGGGCAGGCGGGGCTTTCGACCGTCCTGCGCGCCCTGCTGCCCCCCGGCGCGCCGCTGCTGGTGGAGTCGCCGACGTATTACGGCGTGCTTGCCGCCGCGCACGCCGTCGGCGTGCAGCCTATCCCCGTTCCGGCCGACGCCCAGGGGATTCGGCCTGACTTGCTGGACGTGGCGTTGCGCTCCTCTGGCGCGAAGGTCGTGTATCTGCAACCGCGGTATGCCAATCCGACAGGTGCCGTGCTCACCCCCGAACGCCGTGTGGCGGTGCTGGCGGCGGCGGAGCGGGCCGGCGCGTTCATCCTTGAGGATGACTACGCCCGTGACCTCACCCTGGAAGGTGAACCGCTGCCACCCCTGGCCTTGGCGGGTGAGGGGCGCGTCGTGTATCTGCGCTCGCTGACCAAGGCGGCGGCCCCCGGTCTGCGGATCGCGGCCCTGATCGCGCGCGGCCCGGTCTTGACGCGTCTGCGAAACGCGCGTGCCGTCGAGGACTACTTTCTGGCGGGGCCGATGCAAGAAGTGGCCCTGGGTGTCCTGACTGCCCGGGGCTGGCCGCGTCACCTCAAGGACCTGCAAGGCGCGCTGCGGGTGCGGCGGGACACGATGGTGCGGGCGCTGGCCCAACATTGGCCTGAAGCGCGGCTGTTCCTCGTCCCGCAAGGCGGGTACAACCTGTGGGTGCAGTTGCCCGGGGGGTTGGGGGACTTGGCGTTCGCGGAGGGAGCGGCGCGTGCCGGGGTGCAGGTCAGTGCGGGGAGTGGGTTCTTTCCGGAGGAATCGGATGAGGCGTTCGTGCGCCTGAGTTATGCGGCAGCCAGTTCCGGCGTCATAGAAGAAGCTGTGTGCCGGTTAAAACCATTGGTGCAGGGCGTGAACTCGTGAGCAGTTGAAAGACGTCCCGGCAAAGTACATCTGGGACGAGGGGGCCACCGCGGCCCGCTTTATTGTGGCAAGCGCCGTTGCTCTTCCTCATCCCAGGAGTGCCTGGACTCCCGAATCGGAAGCTGATGGGCCTGAGCCCACTCCACCAACGTCTGCACCACCTGCGTCAGGCTCCGGCCCCTCGCCGTGAGTGCATAGGTCACCTGGGGCGGCACGGTGGGAACCACCGTTCGGCTCACGAGGCCGTCCCTTTCCAGGCGGCGCAAGGTCAGGGTGAGCATGCGCTGCGAGATGCTGTGAATGGCCCGCTGGATGGCCTTGAAGCGGCGCGGCCCTGGGGAAAGTTCCGCGATGACCAGCACCGTCCATTTGTCGCCGATCCGTTCCAGAACGTCCCGGACACCGCAATCTGGGTGATCCTGATCCCCACACGGCTCAAGCGCCCCGGTTACTTCCGTGTGTCTCAGAGACACGCGCGTGCCTTCTTGTGCCGAAATTTGCAGGAACCTACCATGCCCCCAGGTTACTGAAAAGAACCGACAGGGAGGAACAACGAATGCTGATGATTACCGGTGCCTCCGGGCAACTCGGACGGCTTGTCACGACCCGTCTCCAGGAACTTGCCGTTCCCTTTGTGGCGGGAACCCATGACCCCACACAGGTGGGCGGGCACACGCGCCACCTTGACTTTGACCGGCCAGAGACCCTGCAGTTCCCGGGCATCCGCACCTTGCTGCTGATCTCGGCCGGTTATGGGGAGGACGATGTGGTGACCGCCCGGCATGACCGCGTCATCACCGCCGCGGAGCGTGACGGAGTCGAGCAGGTGGTGTACACCAGCCTCACCGGGGCAGGTGACCATCTGTCGTTCAGCCTGGCGCACCGCTGGACCGAACGGCGCTTGCAGCGCAGCCGGTTAGCATGGACCATTCTGCGCAACGGGCTGTACGCCGAGTTGTTGGGTTCCTTGACCCTGGCTGAGGATGGGGTGGTCCATGCCCCGCTGAGCGAAGGAAAGTTGGCCGCCGTAGCACGTGCTGACCTGGCGGACGTGGCTGCGGAAGTGCTGCTGAGACCGGCTGAACATGCTGGAAAGGTCTATGAGCTGGTGGGTCCGCAGGCGATTGGAGGAGCGGCCGTGGCCGAGGCTCGGGGGGCGGAGTACCGCCCGGTCTCGCTGGCAGAGACGCGGGCGAGGCTTGACCAGGCGGGCCTGTTGCCCTTCCAACCACCCATGTTGATGTCGATCTATTCCAGCATTTCGGGAGGATTTTTAGCGGGGACGGGGAGCGAGCTTGCTCGACTCCTGGGGCGTTCGCCTCGGCCTGTTCTGGCACACCTCGGTTGAGCCGAGTTGGCACGGGCAACGGGGTTCTGCGGGACGACAAGAGGGGCTTGGTCCCAAATCTTCGAAGGCAGTCGACAAAGGCCTGCGAGTCGGGAATATCGCGGACCGGATGCGTTTCCGGGGCCACCTGGGATTGCGCGTGGGACAGACCGCTCAGAAGTACGGCGTTCAGGGCGAGTGCCAGCAGAACAGACTTGTTCATAGGACACCGCTGCCATGACCGTAGCCCCAGGACGTATAGGGCCGGTATAGCGAGAAAAAAGCCCGGCTCCTGTTGCTGGAAGCCAGGTCAAGTGAGGATGGCAGCGCTCTTTGTCGGTTACGCCGCCTCCCGAAGGGCAAGCTGGTCCCGCCGGGTCACGGTCAGGTAGGCGACGATGGCGACCGACCCCACCAGGAAGATCAGGCTGGTGGTCGTGGTTCCCAGCCCCAGGCCCCCGACATCCCGCCCCTGGGAGAGGTAATCTCCGATGGAGGCCCCCAGGGGGCGGGTCAGGATGTAGGCCAGCCAGAAGGTCAGGACGCCGTTCACCCGGAAGATGAAGTGTGCCAGCGCCACCAGAGCGATCAGTCCGCCAAAGCTCAGCGCCGAGGGCAGGTAACCCAGTTGGAGCTGCTCGGCCATCAGGTCCCCCGCCGCCGTCCCCAGCGCGAAGGTGAATAGCACCGCCAGCCAGTAGAACGCCTCGCGCTTTGGCGTGAAGATGCTGTGGATGGAGAGTGTCCCCTCGCTGCGGCACCACAGTACGAAGGTGGCGATCAGGGCTACGCTGAACACGGCGGTGCTGACCCAGAGGCTGACGCCGAAATTGTCGGTGAGGTTGTCGGTGATGAGCGTTCCCACCACGCTGATCAGCATGACGGCCAGCCAGTACACGGGGGGGACGTAGCGGCGCGTGCAGAATTGCCAGATGAGCGCCGCGATCAGCAGGACGCTCATGATCAGCGTGGTGCCTGTCAACCCGATATGCAGCCGCATGTTCAGGTAGTCGGCGGCGGTCTCGCCAATGGTGGTGCAGAAGATCTTGACGATCCAGAACAGGGCCGTGACTTCAGGGACCTTGCTCCAGAGTGTACGGGTCGGGAGGGCCGAATCGGTGGTCAGTCTGGAAGTCATGCGTTCACCCTTTCTGAGGCGGTGGGGAGGTCCGGCAGCGGCTGGGGCTGAACAAAAGGGAGCGTGTCAGCTCCCCTTTTTGTTCAGCCCTCCCTTCTGGCTTCAGAAGGTGAGGTGGGCCTTGTTGTCATTCCAGAGCCGGTGGCCGATCACCTCGATCTTGCGGGCGAAGTCGTTGCCGTCCTTGAAGGGCCGGTTGGCGATGATGTCCCTGGCAATGGTCGGGGACACTCCTTTGAGACACTGGAGGTCTGTCACGTCCGCCTTGTTCAGGTTCACCTTGGCTTTCATGAGTTGCAGGCAGCGGTTCAGGCCGCTCGTGGTCCTGACTGGGGCCTTTGCGGTGGAGGTGCTCTGGGCACCGGCCAGACTGGCGGCGAGGACAGCGGCGAGCAGGACAAAGTTCGTGGAACGGTTCATGGCGACCTCCTGAAGTGGGCAGCACCTGCTTGGGCAGGCCGGACCCCCTGCGGCGCACTGTCCGCCATTTCCGTATAGGGCTGGTATAACCCTGCCCCAGCGGAGGTGGCGGTACTGGTGGTTGGTGCATGGGGACGCTTGCAGCGCAGCCAGACACGGTGTCTTCCGGGCCACACGACCCTCTTCCTACGGGCCCAGGGGACGGGGCACCTCCACACCGCTTCCCCTGTTCGTTTCATGTGCGCGTTAGGAGGGCCGGCGATCCTTCAGGCGGAGGAACACCATGAACAACCGCTTCTGCCTGCCCCTGATCGTTGCCCTGCTGCTCACGCCCGCCTTCGCGCAGAGTACCGCCAGCCCGGCCCATCCCACGATGCCTACCACCTCGACCAGCACCAGGATGAACATGACGGGGCAAATGAGCAGCGCGACCAGCATGCGCCCAGTGAATGTAAATACGGCCACCCTGGCGCAGCTGGAACGAATTCCTGGCACAGGTGCTAGCAGGGGACTGAGACCGACTTCAGGTGGGTCGAATCCGGGGTTGGGCGAGACGGGGAAGTGCTGGCTTGCGGCAATGACTCATGGGCAGGGAAGCCCACGGTGGTGGCGGCAAGAAAGGCGAAGGCCCCCATCCCGGAGCGGGGTAGACATGGCCCGGACGGGTTGGACGATGCTCTGGGCTGCTTTCCCAGAACCGTCCATCCCGCCTGCTCTGCGGCCCATCCCCCTCACGCGGGGTACGCCCAGGTCATGCCCGTTCACCTGAAAAACAGCCCGTTCATCGGGGCGGCGTTCCGGCTCTCGCCCAGCGGCGGCAGGTGCTAGGCGTCCGTCAGCGTCCGCAGCAGGCGTGCTGCTCGAATTGACGCAGGGTCAGTTGAACATGCGGCGCAGCTCGGCGGTGTATTTCGCCAGCTCGTGCGGCAGGGCGAAGACCTCCGCCGCCTTGAGCCGCGCTTCCAGCACCTCATGGTCATAGGGGTCTACCCGGAGATATTGATTGGCGAGCAGCACCACCCGCCGGAAGTCTCCCTCGGCCTGATACCGCGTCATTTGGTTTCTCAGCTCAAAGGTCAGGGAGAGCAAGGTTTCGTCACGGACCTGCTGCGCCCACTCGCTGTCTTCCAGTTCGGGAAGGAAGGGACCACGGTAGAGCGCCAGCGCACGGGCCGTCTCGCCCCGTTCCAGGGCCTCGCGGAAGTGAAGCACGTCCAGGTCCACATGCACGTCCCGCCCCAGCGCGTACCAGGGCGCTTGATGTGGCCCCTCGAAGCGCACGATATGCGGCCCCAGCCGGTCGCGTAGTTCCTTGAGGCACTGGCGCATATACGCCGCCCCACTCTTGGCGTCCTTTTCAGGGAACAGTTCAAGCTGCATCTCTGCTCGCGTCCGCCCCGGTTTGAGGGCGATGTAGGTCAGGAGGGGGATAGTGCCCGCGTAGGTGAACTTCACCTCCTCGCCGTCCTTGCGGACTGCCGCGCGTCCTAGCGTCGTGACCTGCACCGAGAGCACGCCGTCTTCCGGGAGCCTCGGTGCCCCGGCCAGGTTGGAGAGGTTGTCCAGCAGCGGCTCCATGTAGGGCGCGATCTCCGGCTCCAGCACCGCGTAGTGCAGCAACTCGTTCAATTCCTCCAGATCCGGTTTGAACTCGGTCAGTTGCCGCAGCCGCAGCATGTTCGTCAGGGCTTCCTTCAGGGCCTTGACGACGGTGGCCTCCTGCTTGAGGGGCAGGGCTGCGGCCGCCAGGTGGAGTTGCGCCCGCACCAACTCAGGGATGCTCCCGGCATCCCGAAACATCTGCGCGGCCTTCCCCAAGTCCACGGCGGCCCCCAGCAGGTCGCCACGCCGCCGGGACAGCACGCCGCTGGTGGCCCACAGTTCGGCGGGCCACTCGGCAGGGGGGCGCTCGAAACCGAGCAGGGTATAGAGGGCCTGACTGTGCTGGCCGATCAGGCTTTGATGCTCTGCGAGGCGCGAGATAGACCACACCCGCAGGTTGTGGTCTTGCAGCCCCTCGGCGCGCAGGCGCAAGTCTTCCAGCAGGACCAGGTAGCCGGAATAGTCCCCGCTCAGGCGCAGCAACTCCGCCTCACTGGTCATCAGCATGGCCCGCAGGCGGGGCGCGTCGGCCTGCGAGAGCGTGAACTTGGCATCGGCCAGGGTTTCGCGGGCCTCGGCAAATTCACCCTGCGCGATCTGAAGTTCCATCAGGTTCTTGAGGGCCGCGAGACGTGGGGCAGGATCAGGGAGTGACGGCAGGACTGCCACAGCCTCGGAGAGCAGCAGCTTGGCACGGCGGGGATTACCCAGCAGGTTGTACATCTGCGCGAGGGACACCGTGACGCGGGCCGTCCACTCCTCATTGCCTAGGGCGACGTACCCATGCCAGGCGCGTTCCACCCGCTTGAGGCCCTCTTGCGTGTGCCCGGCCTGAAACTCCGCGACGCCCCACCAGCGCAGGCAGCGCAGTTGTAATTCCCCCGTCAGGTCAGGGGCAATAGCTTGCAGGTGCGCCGCCGCCTCGTCGAAGCGCCCCAGGAGCCGGAGGGCGTTGCCGAGTTCCACCTGACCCTCCGGGTCGCCCAACAGGCTGGCTTTGGTCAGCGCGAGTTCGGCTTCTTCCAGTCGGCCCAGATACAGGAGGGAAAGCCCCAGCAGAGTGTGTTCGCGTGCAGTCCTGGCTTGTCCTGTCAGGAGCGTGAAGACCTCTGCAAATTGCCCTGCCTCGAACTTTCCCTCGATATCGCTCACACCAGGCCTCCCAGTCTTTTTACGTCTCGGCTTTTAGGGTAGCAATATGAAAAGCCACACGGGACGCAAACTTGGCCTCGTACTGATGGGTGTACTGACGAGCGCGCTCACGCTGGCACAGGCGGGGGGCGCGAAGGAGTTCGGCCAGAACAGCGTGAAGGAGCCGAGTGCCCAGATTCAGCCTCTGGGGGGCGCGAAGGAGTTCGGCCAGTAACCATGACACGCCCGCACCTGCCCCGTCCCAAAGAGCGGCCTGCGCCTCCGGTCCAGCCGGTCCAGCTTCCGAAACGGCCCACCCTGCCGGTCATCATCGGCGGTGCCGTCGAATTCGGCCAACGCTAAATCCCATACAGGCTGAGGAAGGTGGTTCACTTCTAAGCGGAGTGCCTTCCTAGCCGCCATCCCAGCTTCTGGTGCTCATGGCGCTGCTTGCGGTGCCTCGCACCGCAGGCCCCTGGAACAAGAGCAGCCAAGTGTGTGCCCCGGCTACGGCTGAGGCGTCTTGCTGACCCAAACTGTGACGCTGCCCGCCACGGGAGCTACCCGCAGATTGGACCATATCCTGCTGCCAGGCACGGACGTATGCAGGGTGTAGGGCCGCTGGGCCTTGAACGGCACCGGCGTGAGCTTGCCGTCGAACAGCACCGGTCGCGGCTTGCCGCCCTGAGAGATGGCCATCTGGCCCGCAGGATTGTCGACCGTGACTGTGCCACCGGAGAACAGGAACTGGAACCCCAGGAACTCCACGCCGTTTGCGTACAGCATCAGCGCGGGCTAGCGCCTTCAGTGCGGCGCGCTGCTCGGGTGTATACGAGTCGTCGAAGTTGGGAAAGCTCTTGAGCAGGGCCGTGCGTTTGCCAGCGCGCACCATCAGGCGACTGTCCTGGCACGAGATGCGCGTGGCCCCCAGCACGAGCATGTTGCCCTGCACGAAGCGTTGCTGCAACTGAGGTAAAGGTCACGGGCGCACGGACCTCCCCCTCCTGAGCCGATTCCACGCTTACGTGCGCGGTAGAGTTATAGCGGTTCCAGTGAGGCATCCCCGATGTCATTTCTCCGGTCGGTACACAAGGCCGAGAACCACAACGCCCGAATGGAGGGAGGACCCATCACCTCCACCTCCTCACCCCACGAGAGAATCCAGGTCAGCCCTTCACACGACAGACCCCTGGTATCGCCGCGGGTGCGAATTTCGAATTCCACGCTTCCATCCAACAGGATCAGCGGATCGACCATGCTCGGGTACGTGCTTCTCAGCACCCGGTACCCTGCCTGCGGCGTGAAACGCAACCGCACAGTCACCGCATCGCGGCCACTGACGTCATCCCAGACGCCCATCAGGGGCACCGGCGGGGTGACGCCGTCCGACCCGGTGAGCGTGTCCTGCCTGAGCTGGCGGCATCCCCTGCGGTCACCCCCGGCTGCTCCCCGCTCTCCGGAATCAAGCCCAGCCCTGACGGAGGGCTGGACCTGGTGGTTCAGGGTCGGCTGAGCCACAGGCACCTTTTCCGGCCCGACGACGTCCGGCTCGGCGTGGGAAGGCTGAAGGCAAAGAGCAAAACAGCGGCCAGGAGCCGGCGGGACCAGGACGTAACGTTCATGGCGCGACGGTAGAAATGGGGCGGTTTGCAGCCGTTTAGCAAGGCGGGGACGGTATTGTCTAAAAATGGGTACCGTGTGGCAGGCAGCGTAGGGAGGGGAGTATGCTCACGGGGTCAAGCGGTTCAGGGGTCTGGTATCGCTAAGCCCTGAGGATCTCCGCTGGGCGGGAGTTTGCTTCCTCCACCTGAATCAGCTTCCGGAAGCCGCCCTGCGTCTCCAGCAAGCTCTGAACCTCGGCGTCCAGGCGGCGGAGGTGCATCTGGCCTCCCTGCACTTCCAGCAGGGCAACCCGACACTCGCCCTGGCCGCGCTCGACCGGGTGAACCCGGAGGATCTGGAACCCGGCGACGCGGCCCTGTGGTACCGCGCGCGGGCACGCATCCTTTGGGTGCTCGGGGAGAGCCGGAATACCCTCTTCGCTCTGGCCATGCGGGCGTGGGCTCTGGCCGCAGGCGCGCCGCTGGACGTGCAGGTCTCCGTCGCGACGCTGCTCGGCCATCTGCACGGGCACTTCGATGAGCATGTCCCCGCAGTCGCCTACCTGACCTTTGCGACTGAGCAAGGACACCGTGACCGGCAGGCATACGCGCTGGTGGCCAAAGCCGCGTCACTCCTGGCCCTGGGCCGCCTGGATGAAGCTGAACAGGCCCTGACGCAGGTCACAGGCGCGGCAACAGACCTGCTGCGTGGCGAATACCAGGCGCAGCTTCTATGGGCCAGGGGAGATGCGGCGGGCACCCGCCAGGCCCTGCACGCGCTCCTCCCCGCTGCCCAGGGGCACCCCCGGACAGAACTGCGCCTCCGGCTCGGGCTGCTCACTGTGGCGCTCCTGAACGGGGGCGACACGCAGGCCCGCCTGCAGACCGGACGCGCGGACCACCTGGTCAAGACCCCGTACGACCACGCCCTGCTCGACCACCGCGCTGGGTTGTGGCAGGCCCGGAACGGGGAGAGCGGGGGCATCCTGAGGCTGCGGAAGGCGGAGCAGGCCCTCTCCTCCGGCAGCCACCTGCGGGACCTGCTGCGAGTCCGCCTCGCTCTGGCAGAGGTGATCCCGGCTGAGCGAGCCTCGCTCCTGCAGCAGGCCGCCGAGACCGCGGCGGCCCTGCCCGGCCCGCCCTTCCTCAACCCTGCCCCACGTCCACGCCCACCTGCTGTCTCTCGCCCCATCGAGCTTCGAGCGTCAGGCCCTTCTCGGCCCCATCCGTCCTCCCCAGCTGTTCCTCCGGAGACCCTTGGCTCCGCTGTCCTGGAGATTGATGGCGAGCCGGTCCGCTTCCGGATGGGCCGCATGGTGGAGCTGCTGGCCTTCCTCCTGCGGCATGGAGACGCCAGTCTGACGAAGCTCCAACGCAAGCTGTTTCCCGACGTGCCGGCAGGGCGGGCCAAGAACTATTTCCATCAGGTCCGCGTGGATGTGGCGCCGCGCGTTCCTGGACTGGACATCGACTACGACGAGAAAAGAAAACTCTACCGGATCCGGGGTGACACTCCGTTGCATTGGGACGTACACGAGTTGGAGGCGGCGGTGAGGGCGGCCGACGGCCTCCTTCCAGACCTGGCTAGCATAGAATTTCTGCCAACAGTGGAGAGCGAGTGGGCGCAGGAGGAGCGTGAACAGTTGAGGCGATGGGTGACACAGGTGGGGCTGGAAACGATGGAACGCTGGTACCAGGTGGGCGATGACGAGAAGTGCATTCAGCTCGCTGAGCGCCTTTTGCCCCTCGACCCGCTTGACGAGGTACTGCACACTTTCCTGCTCAATGCCACATGGCAGGCTCGGGGACTGATGGCGGCCCGGCACCTGTACTGCCACAGTGCCGCCACCTTCCTGCGCGAAGTGGGCGAAGTGCCACTCGGATTGTCGAAGCTGGAACAGGAGTGGCGCGTCCTCCATTGACGGTCTGCGGGTCCCAGGCTCGAAACAGATACTTCCCGCCGGGATTGAGGAGGCGGCTAGATTCACACTAATATTGTTTAGTGTGAAAACCCCTGTGACAGACCTACCCTGTCCTGCCGCCCCCGCCTCAGCCCTGCCCGCCGTTGCCCGCGGCGGCCTCATGTTCGGCGCGGTTCAGGGGGCCGTGGGTTGCCCAGGTCAGCAGCAGGGCGGCCAGCGCCCCGAGGACCGACCCCAGCAGGTGCGGCCAGGCCTGTGCCAGGTGGCCCGCCACGAGCGCCGGGCCGAAAGTCTTGGCAGGATTCATCGTCACCGCCGAGACGGGGCTGGATAGGAAGTGGTCGAGACCCACCGTGGCCCCCACCGCCAACCCGACGGAGGGCTTCAGCCGGGCGTCACGGTGGGCGGTGGCAAGGATCACCGCCAGCAGCACCGCCGTGCAGGCCGCCTCAAGCAACGCTGCCCCCGCGCTGGGCAGGTGCTCACGCACGGGCGGCAGCGGCGCGAAGGCCCGCAGCAGCAGGGCCGCCGTGATGGCCCCCGCGAACTGCGCCCCCCAGTACGGCAGCACCCGCTTCCAGGAAAACGCCCCACGCAGGGCAAAGGCCAGCGTGACCACCGGGTTGATGTGGGCACCCGACACGTCGCTTAGGGCATAGATCATCGTCAGGACCACCAGGGCGGGCGTCAGGGCCGCTGCGGCTACCTCCGGCAGCAGGCCCAGGTGTGCCAGCAGCGCCGCCCCGAGGCTGGCAAAGGTCAGCAGCCAGGTCCCGAACAGTTCCGCGACCAGCGCACGGCCCAGGGGTGCAGGATGCTCCCCCTCGCTCCCCGTCTTCTTCGTGCCGCGCCGCGCCGGGCGTTCCTGCCGTTCTGTCATCGGACGGTATGATGCCACTCTGCGGCCGTTTTCCGCGCGGTCATGAAGCTTCTCCCCAGAAAAGGGACGGGCGTTCTTGCCCGCGGCGTTGCTGGGGGGCGTTCAATGGGGGCGAGGTATTTCCGATGAGCCAACCCGAGAACCCCAGTAAGAACGAGGAGCAGCCCACCCAGACCCAGCACGGCGAGTGGACCCCCGAGGTTTCCGAGGCCGCCGACCGCGAGATGCGCGAACTCCAGGATGCGCCCCTGACCCGGCCCGCCACCGAGGGCGTGGACAAGTCGGGCCTCGACCTGCCCAGGGAGCAGCGGCCTATCGATCACTGAGCCGAGTTCCGGTTGAACAGTTAGCCCATCCCTGCGAAACCCGGCGGCAACGGGATCGGTCGCTGGGACATCCGGTTTGTGCCTACTCCCGCGCCGCCGGCTCCTCCGCCCGGAGCTTTTCCTTGCTCAGCGATTCGGTCTGCCAGAGCAGTTCGCGGATCAGGTGGGTGCGGCGCTCGGTTTCGCAGGCCTGCTGCAAAAAGGCCTCGGCCGCCGGGTCCGACGCCGCGCCGAAGCGTTGCCCGAGCTGTCGCAGCAGCATCGCGGTTTCTTCCATGGCACGGAGCATCTGGTAGGCCTGTTCCTCGGCGCTCCGGGTCAGGTCCGCCAGCAGGGTGTCGGCGGTGTAGGCGTGGCCGGTGTGGCAGCGGTAGCGCGTCAGGGTGCCTTCCTGCAGCTGCACCAGCGTGCCATGACACTCCGGGCAGGTCAGCGGCGTCGGCTCGCCGTACTGCATGACGCCCAGGTCGTAGCCGCTGGCTCCCGCCGCAATCCGCACCTCGGTCCGCAAAAGCGCCTGCTCCCGCGGATTCAGGCCCGGCGCAGCGCTAGCAGGCAGCGGTGCCCGGACCAGCCGGGTCAGGAGGGTGCCGATCTCGGCGGCAGGCAGGACGGCGTCCACAGCCACATGCTGCAGGGCATTCCGCGGCATCGCGTCGAACAGCGCGTCGGCCGGGTCCTGCACGATGGTCTGCCCGCCCAGCCGCTGGATGGTCCACAGCCCCGAGGTGCCGTCGTCCAGCAGCCCCGACAGCACCACGCCGATCACCGCCGGGCCGTGGGTGTAGGCCGCCGAGCGAAACAGCGCGTCCACGGCGGGCCGCACCCGGTTCTCGCGCGGGCCTTTTTTCACCCCCACACGCCGCTCCTCCAGCAGGAGGTGATGGTCGGGGGGCGCGATGTAGATATGCCCCGGCTGGAATTCCTGCCCGTCGTAGGGATGCACGGCCGGGAGCGCCCCCGCCCGGCTGAGAATGCTGGGAAGCTGGCTCGGACTGTGGGGCGCGATATGCAGCACCACGAAGATGGGTGCGGGAAAGTCGGCGGGCAGTTGCCCGACCAGCGTCAGCAGCGCCTCCACGCCTCCAGCAGAGGCTCCGATAACCACGATGTGGGGATGCGCCATAGCTTTCCCTATTCTGCCTCAGACAACGTATGCCGACCGGTATGGCTGTGCCATTCGTCCACGGCATTCGGTCCGGGGCAGGGTGGTCCGTGCCGCTCAGGGCAGCCCAGAATCCTGCGCGGCCTGGCTGCCTGCCTGGATCAGCGGGCTGTCGAGTGGGCGGTGGCGCAGCAGAATCTGGCGGATCTGGCGGAAGCGTTCCTCGGCCTCGTGGGCCTGGTCCAGAAAGGCCTCGGCCAGGCGGGCATTGCCGGTCCCGGCATAGTGTTCGCCGAGCTGGTGCAGCAGCATGGTGCTTTCCTCCAGGCCACGGATCGCGCCCCAGAGGCTGTCCTCGACCGCCTCGGTCGTGCCCGTGAGCAGTGCGTTCACGCTGAAGGCGTGGCCGGTGTGGCAGCGGTAACGGACAGTGCCGCCCTCGTGCAGCCGCACCAGCGAGCCGTGGCACTCCGGGCAGGTGATGGCCGAGAGGTTCCCCAGGCTCATCACCTGCTGTTCGAACGCATTGTCCTCGGCCGCGATCCGCACCTCGGTTTCCAGCCGCCGCCGTTCTTCCTCGTTCATGCGGTCCTCCCCGCCCCCGGTCTCCTGCCGCACCAGGCGCGTGAGCAGCGCCGCCAGCTCGCCCAGCGGCACCACGTGATCCACCTCGACCTGTTGCAGGGCATTCTCCGGCATCTCGCTGAACAGCGCGTCCTCCGGCTGCTGCACGATGGTGACGCCGCCCCGCCGCTTGATGGTCCACAGCCCCGAGGTCCCGTCGTCCATCGTGCCCGACAGCACCACGCCAATCGCCGCCGGGCCATAGGCGTAAGCCGCCGAGCGAAACAGCGTGTCCACCGAGGGCCGGAAACGGTTTTCCTTGGGGCCGCGGGTCACGGCCACGTGCCCGTCCTCGACCAGCAGGTGGTGGTCGGGCGGAGCCACGTAGATGCGCCCGGGCAGCAGCGGTTCGCCGTCCTCGGCCTGCGCGGCGGGCAGCGGACCGCAGCGGCGCAGAATCTGCGGCAGCAGGGTGGGGCCGTGCGCCGGCACATGCAGGACCACCAGCAGCGGTACCGGGAAGTCGGCGGGCAGCGAGGCGGCGAGATCCATCAGGCTCTCCACGCCCCCGGCAGATGCGCCGATCACGACGATACGTTGGGGTGCCATGCCCGCATTCTGGGTGCTCCCGCCCCGGTTGGGCGTCCGGGAAGATGAAGGCCGGGGCCTGCCGTCTTAACCGTCGCGCGGCCCCGCCGTGTCATACGGGATTGCTCTGATTCCCGGACCTCTGGGAAAGCGCCAGATGTTCCTGCCCGCCCTGAAAGCGTGTCCAGAGGCGGCTCTGGACACTGGGCGGTTCCATCGCCGCAACCCCGTCCTTTTTGCCACTCGCTCTCCTGCGGAGTCGTCGTGAACGGACGCCCCTGGGGACGCCACTCCTCAGCTGTGCCAGTCCGCTCGGTTGATTCCAAGGGTTCAACGCAATTTGGTATCAGTCCAGGTCCACCGGCTGCTTGGGCAGGGCCACGTAGAAGGTGGCTCCCTCGCCCACCTTGCCCTCGGCCCACACCCGGCCCCCGTAGCGCGACACCACCCGGCGCACGGTGGCCAGGCCCACGCCGGTGCCCTCGTACTCGCGGCCACTGTGCAGGCGCTGGAAGACGCCGAACAGGCGGCTGCGGTAGCGCATGTTGAAGCCCACGCCGTTGTCCTGCACGCCGATCACGTACTCGCCGGGCGTCTCCTGGGACAGGATGCGAATTCGCGGCTGGGGCTGCTCGCGGGTGAACTTCAGCGCGTTGTCGAGTAGTTGCCGGAACACGAGCTGCATCGCGCCGCTGTCGGCCTGCACGACGGGCAGCGGCTCGGCCGTGAGCTGCACCCCGCGCACCGACCACTGGGGTTCGAGCTTCTTGCGGACTTCCCTCAGTACCTGATCGAGCGGCACGTGCGTGAGGCGCATCCGCATCCGGCTGGCGCGCGAGAAGTCCATCAGCGCGGCAATCAGGCCCTGCATCCGCTGCGCGGAGTGTCCGATATGTTCCAGATACCGCTCGCTCTGGCCGTCCTCCAGCCCCCCCGGCTTGGCCAGCAGTTCCGTGAAGCTCTGGATGTGTCGCAGCGGCGCTTGCAGGTCGTTGGCGATGTCGTAGGTGAAACGCTCGAGTTCCTCGCTGAGTTCGCGGACCTTGGCGCTGCGCTGCTCCACCCGCTGCTCCAGCGTCTGGTTCAGGCGCATCACCTCGTCCTGGGCCTGCTTCTGCACGGTGATGTCGATCACGGCGGCGCGGCAGTGTTGCCCCGGTGTCCCGGCCAGGTTCTCGGCCACGATCTCCAGTTGGCCCCAGAACAGGCTGCCGTCCTGCCGCAGCAGCCGCAGCTCGCCCACCCGTTTTTCGGGCGACTCGAACACCCGCTTGAGCAGCGCCGTGAAGTGGCTGCGCGAGTCCGGGTCCACGAACACCAGAAAGCGGCGGCCTATCAGGCGTTCGCGCGGCACGTTCAGCAGGTGGCAGCCGGTGAGGTTGGCCTCCTGAATCACGCCCTGGCGGTCGAAGGTGAAGTACCCGATGGGCGCGAAGTCGAAGAGGTCGAGATACCGGGTGCGCGCCTCCTCGACTTCCAGCAGCGCGCGGCGCAGTTCCTCGTTCTGGTGTTCGAGTTCGATCTGGTGGACCTGCAACTCGTGCAGCAGGGCCAGCGGGTCCTGGGGGGCAGGGGCCGGAGCCACGGGGCCATGCTCGCGCAGCTTGGCTTCGGCCTGCTCCCGCAAAGG
Source organism: Deinococcus carri (assembly GCF_039545055.1). Lineage (NCBI taxonomy): Bacteria > Thermotogati > Deinococcota > Deinococci > Deinococcales > Deinococcaceae > Deinococcus > Deinococcus carri. The sequence continues at coordinate 202,382 of NZ_BAABRP010000004.1, read as the reverse complement.
CTCGTTTCGGTCGGTCTGGTCCTGGGGCATATGACTGGCTGACTCCGGAGGGGCGAGAGGGCTGGCCCGGCGATGGGGGCGGACGGAAAGCAGGTGGCGCGCCGGAGCAGAAGCCAGGGTCAAAGCCGGAGACGGGACGGAAAGGCCCGGGCAGGGCCGGGAAGTTCTGCGGCTTGCTCTGACTATATCTGGTTTTCCCGTCCGGGCAAAAAATGAGCCGTTGTTTCCGCATACCGGAATCTGTGGCGGAAGGCGCTTTGCGGGGCGGCCAGCACGTTAGAGTGATTCAGTAACGCTGCGCCTGACCCGCCGCTCCTCTGGGCCGGGCGCGGGAAATGACCCTCCCAGGAGCCTGTGCATGTCCCAAGATTCCCCGCCCGAACCTGCCCCTTCCCAGGACGCCGCCTTGCCTGAAGCCACGCCCGAGGCCACCCCGCCTGCCGGTGAGGCGTCCCCGGCCCTGGCCCGGCCCACCGGCGTGGTGGGGCTGGGCGGCTCTGCCGGGGCGCTCGACAGCTACGAGCGGTTTTTCGGGGCCATGCCCGGCGGGAGTGGGCTGGCCTTTGTGGTGATGGCCCACCAGGACGAGGGCGGGGAAAGCCTGATGCCGGGGCTGCTGGCCCGCTGCACCGATCTGCCGGTGGTGGAGGTCGAGGACGGCCTGGAACTGCGGTCCGAGCAGGTGTACGTCGTGCCGCCGGGACACGTCCTGAACCTGATGAATGGCACGCTGCTGCTGACGCCGCAGGCCCAGCCCTATATGCCCATCGACCTCTTCTTCCAGAGCCTCGCGGAGGATCAGGAGGAGCGTGCGGTGGGCGTGGTGCTGTCGGGCACGGGGACCGACGGGAGCCGGGGCGTGCGGGCCATCAAGGAGCGCGGGGGGCGGGTGTACGTGCAGGACCCCGCGACCGCGCCGTATCCCAGCATGCCCCGCAGCGCGCTGGCGACCGGCACCGCCGACGCGGTCCTGCCCGCCGACGAGCTGGCCGCCGCGCTGCACGCGCAGGTCACGGGCACCCGGACGCTGGACCTGGATCAGGCCCTGACCCCCGAGGGCCGCGGGACGGCGGCCCTGCAAAGGATTCTGCTCCAGGTGCGCGCCCGCACCGGACAGGACTTCTCGCAGTACAAGCAGAGCACCCTGGTGCGGCGCATCGACCGGCGCATGAAGGGGCAGCAGATCGAGGACCTCGCCCACTACGCCCGCTACCTTCAGGAACATCCGGCGGAGATTGACGCCCTGTTTCACGACTTCCTGATCAACGTCACCAGCTTCTTCCGCGACCCCCAGGCCTTCGAGGTGCTGGCCGCGCAGATCCGGGTCTACCTGGGCGAACACGACGAGCTGGCCGTCTTCCGGGCGTGGGTGCCGGGCTGCTCGACGGGCGAGGAGGCCTATTCCCTCGCCATGCTGCTCACCGAGCTGCTCGACGAGTGCCAGGGCGAGCGCCACGTGCAGGTGCAGGTGTTCGCCACCGACCTCGATCAGGAGGCCATCGACGTGGCGCGGCTGGGGCTGTACTCGGCCCAGCACCTGACCGGCCTCTCGCCCGAGCGGCTGGCCCGCTTCTTCGTGCCCCGCGAGGGCGGGTATCAGGTGCGCGGCGAACTGCGCGAGAAGATTGTCTTTGCACGGCACAACACCTTCGGCGACCCGCCCTTTACCGCGCTTGACCTGCTGTCGTGCCGCAACATGCTGATCTACTTCGGCGCGGAACTGCAAAAGCAGATTCTGCCCCTGTTCCACTACGCCCTGAAGCCCGGCGGCCTGCTGTTCCTGGGGCCGTCCGAGTCGCTGGGGGGCGCGCGGGAGCTGTTCGCCGCCCTGGACAACCGCTGGAAACTCTACCGGCGCGACGGGGCGCGCAGCGCGGCCCCCCTCTCGCTGGGCCTGCTGGGGCAGCGGCCGACCTCGCTGGAACGGCCGGGCCTGCCCCGTTCCGAGGTGCGCCGCCCCCTTGCCGGCGCGCGGGAAACGGCGGGCCTGCCCGGCACCGTCCAGAATCTGCTGCTGAGCGAGTGGGCACCGCCCGCCGTGGTGGTGGACGCCCAGGGCAACGTGATCTATGTCAGCGGCCGCACCGGGGCCTACCTGGAACTGCCCGCGGGTACGCCCAGCACCAACGTGATCGAGATGGCACTGCCGGCCCTGCGCTACGAGCTGGGCGGGGCGCTGCGCGAGGCGGCGGCCAGCGGCCAGGAGGTCCGCTCCGCGCGCCTGACGGTGCCGGTGGGCGGCGAACTGCGCGCACTTGAGCTGCTGGTGCGGCCCCTGCGCCTGCCGGGACAGCCCCAGGACCTCTATCTGATTGTCTTTCAGGACCGGGGCGAGGTGGCGCAGGCGTGGCCGGACGAGCTGCCCCGGTCCAGACCGACCGACCGGATGGCCGAACTCGAACGCGAACTCCTGACCACACGCGACCACCTCCAGGCCACCATCGAGGAGATGGAGGTGGCCCTGGAGGAGCGCAAGAGCGCCAACGAGGAACTCCAGACCGCCAACGAGGAGCTTCAGAGCAGCAACGAGGAACTGATGACCTCCAAGGAGGAACTCCAGTCGCTCAACGAGGAGCTGATCACCATCAACGCCGAGCACCAGGTGATCATCAGCGACCTGCAACAGGCCAACGACGACATGAAGAACCTGATGGACTCGGTCGGCATCGCTACTTTGTTCCTCGACAACGACCTGCGGATCAAGCGCTTCACGGCCCGGATCACCCAGGTGGTCAACCTGATGCCGGTGGACGTGGGCCGGCCGCTGACCGATATCGCCTCCAACCTGCGCTACGACGGGCTGGCGGACGATATCCGCCGCGTCCTCCAGACCCTCACGCCCTTCGAAACGGCCGTGCAGACCCGCGACGAGCAGTGGTTCCTGATGCGCGTCTCGCCCTACCGCACCTTCGACAACTTCATCGACGGCGTGGTGGTCGTCTTTACCAACATCGGCCCCCTCAAGCTGCTGGAGCGGCAGCTCGTCCAGACGCAGCTCTACAGCGAGGCGATCCTGGATACCATCCTCGACCCGATCCTGGTGCTCGACCATGACCTGCGCGCCGTGTCGCACAATCAGGCGGTGCGGTCCCTGCTGCGGGTGGAGGCGGACGATATCCAGGGCGAGCGCCTCTATGACCTGGGGGGCGGGCAGTTCGACCAGGCCGAACTGGTCGAGCGCCTGCGCGACCTGACCCTGGGGGGCGAGGAACTGCGCGACTTCATGCTGGAGATGGACCTGCCCGACCGGGGTGCGCGCGCCGTCAAGCTCAACGCCCGCCCCCTCCCCGGCGAGGACGGCACCGCCGACCTGCTCCTGCTGTGGGGCGAGGACGTGACGCCCATCCTGCGCCAGGTGGCCGAGGCCGGGGCGGACGCTATCCACGACGAGGAATGACGGGCTGGCCCCCGGAGCCTCAGCCCCCTGCTCAGCCCCCCAGGTAGCTTGCCCCCAGCGCCTCGTTGCGGGCGAGTTCGGCGGCGGGGCCGTGCAGCTTGACCTGCCCGGTTTCCAGCACGTAGGCCTCGTCGCTGATGGCGAGGCTGGCCCGCGCGTTCTGCTCGACCAGCAGCACCGTCACGCCGCCTTCCCGCAGGCCCTGCACAATCCGCAGGATGTCGCGCACGATCAGGGGCGCGAGGCCCAGCGAGGGTTCGTCCAGCAGCAGCAGCCGGGGCCGGGCCATCAGCGCGCGGCCAATCGCCAGCATCTGCTGCTCGCCGCCCGACAGGGTGCCGGCGAGCTGGGTGCGGCGCTCGTGCAGGCGCGGAAAGCGGGCGTAGACGTTCTCCAGGTCCAAGCGCCAAGCCTCCCGGCGGCGGCTGTAGGCCCCCAGTTGCAGGTTGTCGGCCACCGTCATGGAGGCGAACAGGTCGCGCCGCTCGGGCACCAGGCTGATGCCGCGCGCCACGCGGGCCTCCAGCGGCACGCCGCGCAGCGACTCGCCCGCGTACAGCAGCTCTCCCCGCGAGGGCAGCACGCCCATGATCGAGTTCATCAGGGTGGTCTTGCCCGCCCCGTTCGCCCCGATCACGCTCACGATGTGGCCCTGCGGCACCTGCACACTGACCCCCCCGAGCGCCTCCACCCGGCCATACCGCGTGTGCAGGTCGCGCACGTCCAGCAGCAGGGGCGGGGTGCCCTGAGCGGTCATGCCGCCCCCCCGGTCAGGTCGTCCAGGTCCACACCCAGGTACGCCTCACGGACGGCGGCGTTGCGGCGAATCTCCTCGGGCGTCCCCTCGGCCAGCTTCTCGCCGGAGTTCATCACCACCAGGCGGTCCACCAGACTCATCACCAGGTCCATGTCGTGCTCGACGATCAGGATGGTCACGCCCTCGCCGCGCAGCCGCCGCAGCAGGGCGACCAGTTCCATCTTCTCGCCGTAGCGCAGCCCGGCGGCGGGTTCGTCCAGCAGCAGCAGCGTGGGGTCGGCCACCAGCGCGCGCGCCACCTCCAGAATGCGCTGCTGCCCCAGCGCCAGATTTCCGGCCAGCGTGTGCGCCTGCCCGCCCAGCCCCACGCGCTCCAGTTGCCGCAGCGCCTCGTGTTGCAGCGCCGCCTCCTCCCCGCGTTCCAGGTGCAGCAGGCTGGCCACCATGCCCGCCCGGCCCCGCGCGTAGCCGCCCATCATGGTGTTCGCCAGCAGGCTGAGGTCCGGCAGCAGGTGAACATGCTGGAAGGTGCGCGCCGCGCCCAGCCGGTGAATCTGCCCCGCGCTCAGCCGCGTGACGTCCTGCCCGGCAAAGAGGATCTGCCCGCCCGTGGCCGGGTTCACGCCCGTGATCAGGTTAAAGAGGGTGCTCTTGCCCGCGCCGTTCGGCCCGATCAGGCCCAGAATCTCCCCGGCCCGCAACTCGAAGGACACGTCGTTCACCGCCCTCAATCCCCCGAACTGCTTGACCGCGTGCCGGACCTCCAGCAGCGGCGTGCCGGGGGCAGGTTGTGCGCGCTCGGGCAGGCGGATGCGCTCCGGCAGCAGGCGCACGCTGTCCTGCGGCAGCACCCGCTCGACCAGCGGCCACAGCCCCCGCCGCGCGAGTTGCAGCGTCAGGATCACCAGCACGCCGAAGACGATCACCTCGAAGTTGCCCTGCGCGCCCGTGACTAGCGGCAGCAGGTCGCTGAGCCACTCGCGCAGCAGCGTGATCAGCCCCGCGCCCAGCACCCCGCCCCACACGTGCTGCGAGCCGCCCACCACCGCCATGAACAGGTACTCGATGCCCGCCTGGAGGCTGAAGGGCGTGGGGTTCACGAAGCGCTGGCTGTGTGCGTACAGCCACCCCGCCAGCGACGCCATCAACGCGGCCAGCACGAACACCTGCACCCGCAGCCGGAAGGTGTTCACCCCGAAGGCCTCGGCCACCAGCGGCCCCCCCCGCAGCGCCCGCATGGCCCGCCCCACCCGGCTGGACAGCAGAAACTGCGCTCCCAGGGCCACCAGCCCCAGCGCCGCCAGCGCCAGGTAGGCGAAGGTGCGCGGCGACGTGAGCGCGAGGCCGAACACGTGAACCGGCGGGATGTCCGTCAACCCGGTAAAGCCGCCCAGCGCGGGCGTGTTGCCGAACACGTAGTAAAGGCTGATGCCCCAGGCAATCGTCGCCAGCGGCAGGTAATGCCCCTGCATCCGCAGCGTCATGAGGCCTAGCAGCCACGCGATCAGGCCCGTGACCACGAAGCCTGCCAGCAGCGAGAGCCAGGGACTCCAGCCCGCCCCCGTGGTCAGCAGCGCCGTGGTGTACGCGCCCACGCCCATAAAGGCTGCCTGCCCGAAACTGGTCAGCCCCACGATGCCCGTCAGCAGCACCAGCCCCGTGACCACCACCGAGAAGATCAGGATGTTCACCAGCAGCGTCACCCCGAACAGCGGCAGCACCAGCGGCAGAATCAGCGCGGCGACCACCGCCAGCGCCGTGAGCAGCGCGCGGGCCGGAAAGCCGCGCCGTGCGGGCACGGGTGAAACGCCGCTCATTCCTCCTCCTCGGGGATATGGCGGGTGGTCAGGCTGCGCCACAGCAGCACGGGCAGAATCAGCGTGAACACGATCACTTCCTTCCAGGCCGACAGGCTGAAGGAGGCGAAGCTCTCGATCAGGCCCACCAGCACCGCCCCGGCGGCGGCCAGCGGATAGCTCACCAGCCCGCCGATGATGGCCCCGATAAAGCCCTTGAGGCCGATCAGGAAGCCCGAGTCGTAGGTCATCGCCACGCTGGGGCCGATCAGCATCCCGCCCAGGCCGCCGATCAGCGCCGCCAGCCCGAAGGTCAGCGTGCCCGCCGAGGAGGGGCTGATGCCCACCAGCCGCGCCCCCAGGCGGTTGACGGCGGTGGCGCGCAGGGCCTTGCCCGGCATGGTGCGCTCGAAGAAGAAGTACAGCCCCAGCATCAGCAGCGCCGACACCAGGATCACCAATAGGCTCTGGTTGCTCAGCGTGACCTGCCCCAGCGTGACATTCCCCGGCGCGAAGGCCGGCGTGCGCGACCCCTCCGGCCCGAAGAACACCAGCGCCAGCCCGGTCAGGACCAGGTGCAGCGCCACCGACGCGATCAGCAGCACCAGCACCGTGGCGTTCTGGAGCGGCTGGTACACCGTGCGGTAGATCAGCGGTCCCAGCGGGGCTACCAGCGCCAGCGTCAGCAGCACCTGCGCCCACAGTGGGGGCTTGAGCGGCACCAGCCAGCCCGCCAGCGCCCAGAGTGCTGCTCCCAGCACCGCCGCCCCCGCCAGCGTCAGCAGCCCGCGCCCCGCCTGCCCGCGCCGCAGCCACGTCACGGCCTCCATCAGCGCGGCCACACCCAGCAGCACCAGCAGCAGCGCCAGCGTCCCCGGCACCTTGCCCAGTTGAAAGGACGCCAGCGTCAGCGTGCCGAACACCACGAACTCACCCAGCGGAATGAAAATCACCCGCGTCACGGCAAAGACCAGCACGGTCGCCAGCGCCAGCAGCGCATACACCGCGCCGTTGGTCAGCCCGTCCGCCGCCAGGATGGAAGCAATCTGAAAGTCCACCGTCAGCGCCTTTCCGTCAGGGCAGGAGCGGTGGGCCGGAAATCAGCAGGAAATGGGGTCATCGTTCTCCAGGGTCGGGCCGGGGGCCGGGAAGAGTGGGCCAGGTCGCGGCCAGGTTCCGGACGGAAGCGGGCCGGGGCGATTTTTTGATGCTGCTGATTGTGCCAAGCCCACCCTCGCCGCGCAACACGTGGGGGGACAAAGCCGGGCAGTGGCGTTGTGTGAAAGGACAAGGAGGACCGGCGTGCCCCCCGGCTCCGGACGTTCCGGCAAGGGGCCTCTCCGGCTCTGGCTGCCCGCCTCCTCTCCCCCGATGTTTCGTACGATTGGACAAATGGTAATGCTCAATGCCCTGCGGGCGGCCCTGGCCCTGCCCCCCGTGCAGCCGGACGTGCCTCTGCCCTCCCCCGAGGCGGCCGCGGCGGCCCTGCCGGGGGTGCCGGTTCAGCAGTGGCGTCCGGCCTTTCTGCGATTGCTGGCGCAGGAGGTGCGCCCTGCCCTGCCGGCCGTCCTGACCCTCCTGACCGACCTCCAGCGCACCCTGGCGCGGCCCCAGCCCGAGCGCGACATCGTGGTGTGGCTGGCGGACATGACCGGGGGGCAGGCCACCCTGTCCTCCAGCTGGAACGACGTGGTGGCGCAGCACGGCACGCCCGGCGGCTCCCTGATGGAGCAGCGCCTGGTGCAGGACGGCCGCCCGGTGGGACGCCTCCAGCTTCAGGCCGACGCGGGCTGGTCCCCGCTGCTGCTGCTGGTCGCGGAGGTGGCCCGCCTGGCCCGCCTCCAGGCCGCCGCCGCCGGGGCCGCCCGCCGCCGGGTGGGCGAGCGTCAGTTCGAGGCCCTGCTGGTGGGGGAAACGGCCGGCACCCCGGAAGGTGGCCCCTGCGTCCTGGCCGCCCTGCGCCTGGGCAAGCCGGTGCCGCGCGCGGGGCGCGCCCGCGACGCCTACGTGCATCAGCTCGACACCCTCTGCGCCGTGGGCGAGGGCTACCTGTACGGGCGGCGGCTGGCCTGCTTGACTACCGTGCGCGGCGACAAGGCCCTGTGGCTGTGGCAGACCCAGGACCCCGAGCGCGAGGCGGCGGGCCTGCACGCGGCCCTCCTCGCCGCCACCGACCTCGATGTGCGCCTGGGCGTCAGCGGCCGCCAGGACGGCTACGGCCGGGCCGCCGCCGCCTACCGCCAGGCCCTCCAGGCCCTCGACGAGGCGGCCTCCCCCCGCTCCCTGGTCACCTTCCAGCGCCTTGACCCCCTGCACGCCCTGCTGGGCAGCGCCCCCCTCACCGCCCTGGCCGAACAGGTGCGCGGCCAGCTCCGGTTGGCCGACCCCGACGGCCGGCTGGAAGACACCCTGGAGCGCTATCTCCTGCACGGCGGCTCTCTGCTGGAACTGGCCGAGCAGCTCAACCTGCATGTCAATACCCTGCGCTACCGCCTGCGCCGGGTGGAGGACGTGCTGGGCGGTCAGCTTTCCGAACCCGCCTTCGTGGCCCGCCTGTACCTGGCCTTCCAGGCTGGACAGGGGGAGCGCTAGACCCTGAATATATACAAAGGGCTATTGCTCCCCTGTCCTGAATCTCCACGCTCCTCCAGCCCTGACAGAGGGGTATGACACTCCGGACCTCAGGCCCACTTGGGGTCGGCGGTGAATGACACTGTCAGCCAGAGTTGCGTGTCGGCCTCCTCCAGGTCATGCCTGATCTCCTCCCGGATCTGATCGAGACCTGCGACGCCCTGCCTCCCGAAGTCAGGGGGGGTGATGATATTGATGTCGATGTAGCGCACCCGGCCCGATTTGGCGACGTAACTGCGGTAGTCCTGAAAGCCGTGACGCTGCCCGAGCCTGGTCAGGACCTCGCGGACCTGGGCGTCAAGCTCGGCGGGGGCGATCAGGAAGACTTCCCGCAGCGCACGCCGCACGATCCCCAGCGGGAGCGGAAGCAGCAGCAGGGCCAGGACCATGACAATCAGGGGGTCCACGTAAGGGGCCAGAGACGCGCCGCGCGTGTTTCCAAGAAGCGCAGCGAGGACAAAGCCCACGAAGATTCCGGCGGACAGGACGCCCTCGACCAGCCACTCCCGCGCGTCGATTCTCAGCAGTTCCGAGTTCAAGCCCTGGCTGGCCCGGAGGACATACAGATACATGACGAAGCTGGCGATACAGGCGAGGATGGTGTAGATGCTCGCCGGTCCTACCTCGACGGTCTGTCCCCCGTCGCGCAGCCCATTGACGCCGTTGACAAAGGCCACGAGGCAGATCAGCGTCATGATCGCGCCGTTGAAGGCGCTGACCAGGGGTTCCAGGTGCCAGTAGCCGTACTGGAAGCGGCGGCTGCCCTCACGGGCCACCAGCCTGGCGACCAGCAGCGCCGCGGAGGTCATCAGCACGTTCACGCCCGAGAAGAAGCCGTCGAAGATGATGGACTCGGAGCCGACCCAGACGCCTACGACCAGGCTCAGCACAGCCAGCCCAACCGTCAACCAGATGGAGAGCCGGAGGAGCTGCTGCTCTCGCTGCGCTTGAGAGGGAGGAGGGAGAGTCATTTGGTATCTCTACACTACAGCCAGAGCCGTTTGGCCTGAAGAAGTAGGGCCTTGACCCTACGGTGGCTACGCCTCCTGACAGTCATGAGGCGTCTATTTCAAGCTGACGGCTAATGAGTGGCGAGAGTTGGAAGGTGGCCTGTACCGGGGCTGAGCTTGCGTTTTCGGGTGGGCAACGTAATCGCCGTTTCTGGGAGCTTTGGCATTGGCCTATGCCTGATGAGATGGGCTTGGGTGTGGTATTAGGTACCCGATTTTGTATATATTCGAGGCATGAGCGATGAGGCAGGCTTTGGGCGGCCGCTGGCCGAGGCGTTCCGGCGGGCGCTGACACGGGGGGACCTGGAAGCGGGGCTGGACCTGATGGCGGAGTTCTTGCCGGGCGCGCCGGGCAACGCGACGCGCAAGAACTACCTTTCCAGCCTGCGGGCCTACCTGCGCTGGGTGCAGGAGGAGCGGCGAAGCGTGCTGCACGCCGCGGAGGGGGACGCGCGGGCGTACCTGGGGACGCTGCTGCAAAAGCATCCGGACACGCCCGCCACCATCCACAACCACCTCACACGGGTGCGGACGTTCTATGACCTGTTGGAACAGCATGGGCTGCACGCCGGGCCAAACCCTTTCCTGGGGCTGAAGCTGCCCAGCAACCGGCCGGAAGAACACCGCGACCTCTACTCGGAGGCGGAAATTCAGCGTCTGCTGGCGCACGCCGACCCGGCGGGGCGGGCGCTGGTGCTGCTGGGGGCACATGCGGGGCTGACCGGCCCCGAGACGGTGCGACTGCGCTGGGAAGACGTGAACGCCTCACGCGGGCAGCTCCGGGTGAAGGGCCGGGAGGTGGAGGTCAGCGAGGAACTGCGCGCGGCCCTCCAGAGCCACGGGTGGGAACAGGGGCAGACGGAGCTGTTCCCGGCTCCCGGCCCGGTGTTCAGTTTCCAGACCGACCATCAGGTGCGGGCCGCCGTCTACCAGCTTTGCCGGGACGCCAACGTGCCCTACCGGGCCTGGCGGGCGCTACGGAACGCGGCCGGGCTGCGTCTGCTCCAGCAGTCGGGGGACCCGCAGCTTGTCGCGGCCCGGCTGGGGCTGACCACCCTCAAGGCCGTGGAGGTGTGGCAGAAGCTGGAGCGCCTGGGAGGGGCGAAGCCGGACTGAGAGACCCGCCTAGGGCGGTGCCCAGAAAGGTTGCCGAACCTTTCTGGGCCGAACGAAGTGAGAAACCGTGATAAGGGCGGCGTGAAGTGGAGTTGCTGCCCAGAACACGCGGCAACGGAACGGAGCGCCGCCCTAGCCCCCCTCGGCGTCCTCGGGGAACAGGAGGACACCCTCCTCGTGCCCCAGCCAGCGGGCGCTGTGGCCGTAGGGGTTGAGCAGGGGGTCGATGGTCATCTCGCGGGCGGTGCGGTTGCCCTGGGTGCTGCGGGCCAGGCGCAGGAGGTCGGCCTTGGGCGTGCGGTCGGCATACAGCAGGCCGTTTTTCTCCTGAAAGGTGTCGGTGAGCTGGGTGTAGCAGAAGCCCGACAGGCCGTAGCAGTCGTGGATGGCCGCCAGCAGCGCCGCGTAGTCGTCCAGAAAGTCCACCTCGCTCTGCGACTGGCTGTAGCCCCAGCCGCTGGCGTGGTTAGGAATGTAGGCGATGCCGCCGAACTCGGACAGCACCACCGGCTGCTCGGCCTCCTGAAAGCCGGTCAGGGTCAGCACCCGGTCGGCGGGCTGCTGCTGGCGGAGGGTCAGCCGGGTGGACTCCAGGGTACCGTAGCGCTGGCGCAGGGCCTCGGGGTCGTCGGCGTAGTCGTGGATGGTCAGGATGTCGGTCGCCACGTGTTCCCAGCCGTCGTTGCCGATCACGGGCCGCGAGGGGTCGAGCGTCTTGGTGAGGTGGTAGAGCGCCCGCACGTAGTCGCGGTGGGCCGGGTTGCTGGGCAGGTCTGGCACGCCCCAGGACTCGTTGAAGGGTACCCAGGCCACGATGCAGGGGTGCGAGCGGTCGCGCGCGATCACCTCCTGCCACTCCTGGGTCAGGCGGCGCACCGCCCCCGGCGTGAAGCGGTAGGGGCTGGGCATCTCCTCCCAGACGAGCAGGCCCAGCACGTCGCACCAGTACAGCCAGCGGGGGCTTTCGATCTTCTGATGTTTGCGCGCCCCGTTGAAGCCCAGTTGCCGGGTCAGCTCCACGTCGCGGCGCAGTTCCTCGTCGGTGGCAGTCATCAGGCTGTCGGGCCAGTAGCCCTGATCCAGCACCATCTTGAGGTAATAGGGGCGGCCATTGAGCAGGAAGCGGTTGCCGCGCACCCCGACCGAGCGCAGGGCCGCGTAGCTGCGAACGCGGTCGATCACCTGCTCGCCCACCAGCAGGTCCAGCCGTGCCCGCAGCAGGCGCGGGTGCCCCGGACTCCACAGCAGCTCGTTGCGAAAGTCGTCGATGCCAGGGTCGGGCAGGGCGATCCGGCGGGCCAGTTCCGGGTGGTTCAGGGCGTAGCGGTCGTCGGCCAGCAGGTCCTGGTCGCGGTACAGCCGCACCCGCACGCTCAGACCGGGGGGCAGCGGCCCGGCGACTTCCAGCTGGAGGCCGATTTCCCAGCGTTCCAGGTCGCCCATCCAGGTCACCTGCTGGAGATAGGTCTGGGGCACGCTCTCCAGCCACACCGTCTGCCAGATGCCGGTGGTCCGGGGATACCAGATGGAATGCGGCAGGAGGTGCCAGTCCTGCTTGCCGCGCGGCTGGGTCAGGTCGTGGGGGTTGTCCTGGGCACGCACCACGATCTCGACCGTCTCGCCCGCCTGCACCTGCTGGGTGATGTCGGCGGTAAAGGGCGTGTGGCCGCCCTCGTGCTGGGCCACCAGGCGGCCATTGGCCCACACGGTCGCGCTGTAGTCCACCGCCCCGAAGTGCAGCAGCAGCCGCCCCACGCGCTCCTCGGGCGTCAGGGTGAGGGTCAGGCCGTACCACACCACCCCATGAAAGTTCTCGTCGTGGATGCCGCTGCGCCGGCTCTCGGGCGGATAGGGCACCACAATCTCGCGGTCGAAGGTGACCTCGCTGGGGTGCTTCCAGCCGGAGCCGTCATCGAAGCAAAAGCGCCAGGTGCCGCCCAGATCGCGCCAGTGGTCGCGTTCGAGCAGCGGGGTGGGGTGGGTAGAGTGGGGCAAGGTGACTCCTGGGGTGCTGGGGGAAGGCTGGAAAGCCGGTGGGCCGCAGCGGTCCGGGTGGGACCAGGGCCGGACCGGGGGGCGGCAGAAGCGGACTCGGGCCATTGTGTGGGCTGCCCCACCAGGCTGCCAATGACCTGACGTTCATCTGGCCTCTGCCCGGCAAGGCGGGCCTCCCCATCCCGCCGGCCGTCACGGCTCTCCCGCCCGCCCAGGCCGGGGCCTGCCGGCGGAGGTCGTCTCATACGGATTCCGGCCATTCCGTTCTCCTTCGGGGAAGCGCCGAAGGCTCACTCCATTCTGGAATCCGTCCCCTTTCCTTCTCCTTCCAGTCGGGTTTCGCAGTGATTGCCTCACTGTTCAACCGGAATTCGTCTCACCACGCCTTCTCGCGCCGCCGGGCTTTTGCTAAGGTGAGACCACAGAACAGACAGGCCCACGTTCCTCTCCCCTTCCCGCCACCGCGGGTGGGGGCAGCCGCAGTCCCGGTCCCACCCGGCCAGGAGGAAGACCATGAGTCAGCCGCACGAGAGCCAGCCCCAGCCCGGCACCCTGCCCCCCCCGCCTCTGCTGGACGAGGCCCAGCGGCAGGCCCTGCTCGCCCTGGTGGATACCCTGGTCCCTGCCCTGGAGCGCGAGGACGACCCACACGGCTTCTATGCCACGCCCGGCAGCGCCGTGGGCACGCACCTGGCCGCGGAGGCGTACCTCGCCAGCCTGCCACCGCCGGAGCGGGCGGGTGTGCAGCAACTGCTGGGCGGCCTGGCGCTGTTCGGCCTGACGCCGGACGCCCCCCAGGCGCGGCGCGAGGCCGTGTTGCTGGCGGTGGCGGGCAGCAGCCCCGAGGCGGCGGCGGGCATCGCGGCGCTGCGGCGGCTGTGCCTGATGCTGAACTACACGCTGGTCAGCCCCGAGACCCCCAATCCCTTCTGGAAGCAGTTCGGCTACGGCGGCCCCGGCTTCAGCGGCGCGGCCGCGGAGCGCGAGCTGCCCACCCTGGTCCCAGGTGACGGCGAGACCCTGACGGCGGACGTGGTGGTCGTCGGCTCCGGGGCCGGAGGCGGCGTCATCGCGGGCGAGCTGGCGGACGCGGGCCTGCGGGTGGTCGTGCTGGAGGCGGGCGGGCAGTTCGCGGACGCGGAACTGGGGCACTCCGAGCTGTGGGCCTACCAGAACCTCTACTGGCGCGGCGGCTTCACGCCCACCGCCGACGGCAACGTGTCGCTGATCGCGGGGCAGACCCTGGGCGGCGGCACCACCGTGAACTGGATGAACTGCGTGCCCACCCCCCCGGAGGTGCGCCGCGAGTGGGCCGGGCTGGGCCTCGCGGGGGTGGACGGCCCCGGGTTCGACGCCGACGTCGCGGCCGTCATGACCCGCATCAGCGCGAACGACACGTGCAGCGAGTACAACGGCACCCACCAGCGCATGCTGGAAGGGGCCGAGCGGCTGGGCTACCGCGCCCGGCGGGCCTACCGCAACGCCGACCCGCAGAAGCACGACCCCCAGCACGCGGGGCACATCGGCTTCGGGGACGCGACGGGCAGCAAGCAGAGCACCCTCAAGACCTACCTCAAGGACGCCGTGGCGCACGGCGCGCGGATCGTCGAGCGGGCCACCGCCGAGCGCGTGCTGACCGAGGGCGGCCGGGCGGTGGGGGTGGCCGCGACGGTGCGGGGGGAAGGCGGCAGCGTCCGGCAGGTCACGGTGCGGGCACCGCAGGTCGTGGTCGCGTGCGGGGCGCTGGAAACGCCCGCGCTGCTGCTGCGTTCGGGGCTGGGCGGCCCGGCGGCGGGCGATTTTCTGCGACTGCATCCCTGCGGGGCGCTGACGGGCGTCTTCGCGGAAGACCAGCGCAACTGGTGGGGACCGGCCCAGGCGGCCATCGTGGACGAGTTCGCGGGGCGCACCGGGGGCTACGGCTACCTGATCGAGACGACCCAGTACACCACCGGCCTGTTCGCGTCGGCGGCGGTGTGGCAGGGTCCCGAGGCGCACAAGGACCTGATGGCGCAGCACAGCCGCAGCGCCACGCTGATTCACCTCACCCGCGACCACGGACACGGGCAGGTCGCGCTGGACGACCAGGGCCAGGCCCGCGTGACCTACGCCGTCACCGACCCGGTGGACGTGGAGAACTACTGGCACGGCCAGGCCACGGTGGCGCGGCTGCTGGAGGCGGCGGGCGCGCAGACCATCCTGCCGCTGTCCGAGACGGCCCAGCCCTGGAAGCGCGGCGAGGATCTGGAAGCCGCGCTTGCGGAGTGGCGGACCCAGCCTATCGGGCGCGGCGGGCACACGGTGTTCAGTGCGCACCAGATGGGCACGGCCCGGATGGGCCAGGACCCGCGGACCAGCGCCGCCGACACCCGCGGCGAGCTGCACGACACCCCCGGCGTCTGGATCGGGGACACCAGTGCCTTTCCGACCTCCTCGGGGGCCAATCCGATGATCACCTGCATGGCCCTGGCCCGCCGCACCGCCCGCTTCATCGCGGAGGCGGCGCGGGCCGGGGCAGGAACCGGGCAGGCCGCGGGCGCGGATTGAGCCGAGCGGCGGGGGGAGGGGGCGGCCAGACCACACACCGCCCCCTCCCGAAAACGTCACCGCAGCGGCGTCTCCCCCACTTCCCCCGCTTCCCAGAAGGCGCGCAGGGCCGGAGCCAGCCGTTCCCCCTGCGCCAGCCCGGCCCGGGCGGCCACGGCGCGGCGGGCGGGGTCGAGGACATTCGGGCCGATGGCTTCCAGCGAGGCGTCGTCGGGGCCGACGACCTGCACGGCCGCGCCCGCTTGCCGCAGCGCCTCCGCCTCGTGCCCCAGGGTCGGGGAGGCGTTCAGGCCCATCAGCGAGAGGATCAGCACCCGCCCGCAGCCCGCGGCGAGGTCGGCGTTGGTGGTGGAGCGCACGCCGCCGTCCATGTAGCGGTGTTCGCCTATGGTGACGGGCGGCCACACCCCCGGCACGGCGCAACTGGCCGCGACCGCCTCCACCAGTGGCACGCCCGAAGCCCGGTCGAAGACGCGCTCCTCGCCGCTGTCCACATCCACGGCGACAATCAGGAGGCGCGCCTCGGGCCAGGTGCGGTTGACCAGGCGCGAGGCGATGATGTCCACCCGCTCGCGCTCGGGCACCGCCGAGGCGGTCAGGGCCAGCGCGCCGATGCGGCGGCGCAGGGCGCGGGGGTCGGGGCCGACCTCCTGCACCAGGGACTGGAACATGCGGGCCATCTCCGCAGGGTCGAAGCTGGCGGCACGTTCCTGCGAGGGGGCGAGCTGCGCGGCCAGCAGCGTTTCGGGGGACACGCCGCCCGCGATCTGCGACCCCACCACCGACCCCGCCGACGTGCCCACCGTGAGGTCGGCGTGGCCCAGGTCCAGCCCCGCCCGCGCCAGCCCGGCCAGCAAGCCGACGCCCCAGGCGATGCCGGTAACGCCGCCGCCGCTGAGGACCAGAGCCTGCTGCATCGTTCCTGTCATGTTCCCCTCCGCTGAAGAGGTTCCAGAACCCGGCCGTACGAGGCCGGGAAGAGGCGGGCGAGCAGGTCGAGCAGCCGCGCGTCGCTCCCGACCAGCACGCGGGCCTCGCGGCGCTCCACTCCCCGCAGGATGATGGCGGCGGCCTCGGCGGGGTCCAGGCGCAGCAGGCGCTCGAACTCGCGCTGGCCCGCCTGCGTCTCGGCGGCGCTGACCGCGGCCCCCACGCGGGCGTTGCGGGCGATGCCCGTCCGCACGCCCCCCGGAAAGACGGCTGTTACGCCGATGCCACGCGGCGTGAGTTCCTGCCGCAGCACTTCAGTAAAGCCGCGCACCGCGAACTTGCTCGACGAGTACGCGCTCTGCCCCGCCGGGCCAATCAGCCCGAACAGGCTGGACACGTTGACCAGGTGCGCGTCCAGCGAGGAGCGCAGGGCGGGCAGAAACGCTTTCGTCAGGGCGACCACCGCGCGGAAGTTGATGTCCATCACCCAGTCGAACTCCTCCAGCGTGAGCTGCTCGAAGGTGCCGCCCAGCGCCACGCCCGCGTTGTTGACCAGCAGCGTGACGCGCCCGTGGTCGCGCAGCACGTCGCCCGCCAGCGCCGGAATCTGTGCCGTGCGGGTGAGGTCGAAGGGGTGGACGGTAACGCGCAGCGAGGGGTGAAGCTCGCGCAACCCGGCGGTGACAGCCTCCAGGCCCGCCTCGTCCCGGTCAATCAGGGCGAGGTGGCTGCCACGCGCCGCCAGCCCGGTCGCCAGCGCGCGCCCGATGCCGCTGGCCGCCCCGGTCAGGACGGCCACGCCGCCCGCGAAAACATAGGGCCGCACGGTCAGGCGCTCCCGGGCCGGAGGGTGCGGCTGTCACCGCTGGCGTCTTGAAACGGATGGGTCATCCTGGAACCTCCTGCAAGAAGTCGAGGGCGAGGCGGTGAAAGGCGTCCGCGCGTTCGAGTTGCGGCAGATGCCCCGTCTCGCGGAAGAGGTGAAAACGTGCGTGGGGATGCTGCTGCCGCGCCGCGCCCAGGTGGCGGGCGGGCAGGACGGCGTCGCGGTCGCCCCAGACGAGCAGGGTAGGTGTCTGCCGCGCGGCCAAGCCGGAAGCGAGGTGCTCCCGCCACGGCCCCCGCGCCCCGCGCCAGTCGCCCAGGTCGCGCAGCACCCGCAGAAAGGCCCGCGCCGCGCCCGACTGCCGTGCCAAGTCGAGGGCCTGCGCGACCCGCTCTTCCGTGACGAACGACGGGTCGTGAAAGAGCGAGCGCACCGTCTGACGCGCGGTCCGGGGATGGGGCCGCAGCAGAAGTTCGCCCACCCCACGCACGGACAGGGCACGCAGGACCGGGGCCACGTCTGCCCCGAAGCCCGCGCTGGCGACCAGCAGCAGGGCGCGCGTGCGCTCCGGGGACTGCACCGCGAACTGCTGCGCCACCGCCCCGCCCAGCGAGTTGCCGACGAGCGCGACGGGCCGCGTCTCCCCCACCACCTCCAGAAAGTGCCGGACGAAGCGGGCCAGCCCCGCCAGCGTGTACGGCACGTCCGGCTTGTCGGTGTAGCCGAAGCCGATCAGGTCGGGCGCATAGACGCGGTGCGTGCGGGAGAGCGCGGGAATCGTTTCCGACCAGTCCTCCAGGCTGCGGCCGATGCCATGCAGCAGGACCACCGGGGTGCCCTCACCCTGAATGACGGCGCGGGTGCGGACACCGCCCACGGAGACGAACACGGGCGAGAGGGTCACGCCCTCCCCCGGCGCGGCCAGAAGGTCATGGGCAGGCCGCCGCGTGGGCGCAGGGTGACGGCCATTTCGGGCTGGACGGAATGCCCCGGCAGGAGGCGGAACTCGGCCGCGCGGGCCATCTGCGCGAGCAGCAGCGGGCCTTCCATCAGCGCGAAGTTGTTGCCGATACACAGCCGCGGCCCCGCCCCGAAGGGCATGAAGGCGAGGCGGTGGCGCTTCTGCACCTCCTGGGCTTGGGCCTCCTGCGCGGGACCACCCGGCACCCAGCGGCCCGGGTCGAAGGTCCCGGGGTCCGCCCAGAAGTCGGGGTGGCGGTGGATGTTGCTGATGCTGACCAGCAGGGCTGAGCGGGCCGGGATGGCGTAGCCGCCCAGGATGGTGGCTTCCAGCACCAGGCGCGGCGACACCATCGGGGCGGAGGGGTACAGCCGCAGCGTTTCCTGAAAGACCCCGGCGGTGTACGGCAGCCGTCCCAGGTCCGCGAGGGTGGGGTCGCGGTCTTCCAGGACCCCATCCACCTCCGCCTGAAGGCGGGCCAGCACCTGCGGATGCTGCGCGAGGAGGAACCAGGCCCACGAGAGGGCGTTCGCGGTCGTCTCGTGGCCCGCGCCGATGACCGTCAGCACCTCGTCGTGGAGCTGCCGGTCGGTCATGCGCTCGCCGGTGTCGGCGTCCTGGGCGGCCATCAGGAGGTCGAGCAGGTCGCCGCGGCCCGGCCCCGCCGCCCGGCGCTCGCGGATGATGCCCGCGATGTGCGCGTCGATGGTGCCCTTGGCGGCCCGGAACCCCGCGTGCCCCGGCAGCGGCCAGTGCAGCGGCAGCCGCAGGGCGCGGCGGCTGCGCTGGCTCACGAACTGCGTGCCCTCCTCGACGGCGGTGCCGATGCGGGCGGCCTCCTCGTCCACGGCCACGCTGAACATGGTCCGGCTGATGATGTCGAGGGTCACGCGCATCATCTCCCCCGCCACGTCCACCGCGTCGCCGGGGCGGTAGCGCACACGCCAGCGCTCCAGCATCCGGTCCCCCGCCGCCGTCATCTCGCCCGCCAGCCCGGCCAGCCCCTGGCGGTGAAAGACCGGCTGCATCATGCGGCGCTGGCGCAGCCAGGAGGGGTGGTCGTCGTTGGTGACGAGGCCACGCCCCAGCAGCAGGCCCAGCCCGTCGCCCGAGGGAATCTTGGGGTGCTGCGCCGCCCCCTTCACGAGAACCTGCTGCGCGAGGTCGGGGTGCGACAGCAGATGAACCACCCGCGGGCCGAGCCGGTACCGCACGACATCCCCGTAGCGCCGGAAATCGCGCGCCATCGCCCCGTACATGTTCCGCTGGAGGTCGGGCGCGTTGCCCAGCAGGGGCACCCCCCGGGGACCGGGCGCGACGGGGGCCGTCACGGGGCACCCGTCCGGGGAGCCAGCCCGTCATGGTGCAGGTCGCTGACCGCGCGGGCGAGGTCGTCCGCGTTCATCTCGCCCGTCAACAGCCAGCGCCAGGTGAGCCGCTCGACGCTGCCCACGAGCGCTTCCGCCATCAGGTCGGCGGGGAGGTCGGCGCGCACCCGCCCCAGCGCCTGCGCCGCCCGCACGTTCCCGGCCAGCAGGGTCACGAGGTCCTGCTTGACCTGCGCGGCGTCGGGGGCCTGCCCGAGCGCCAGCCGGGTCAGCGCGGGGTCCTCGGCAAAGGCGTGAAAGACGGCCGAGCAGGTCAGGCGCAAGCTCTCGCGCAGCGGCAACTGCGCTTCCTGCTGCCGGGCCTCCTGCTCCCGGCACCGGCTGTCCCCGAGAAGCTGGCGCACGCGTGCGCGAAACTGTTCGACCAGCGCCGTGAACAGCGCCTCCTTGCCCGCGAAGTGGTCGTAGAAGGTCGGCTGCGTAACCCCCGCCCGCGCCACGATGTCGCTGACACGGGTATCGGCATAGCCGCGCTCGGCAAAGGTCTGCACGGCGGCAGCGGTCAAACGCCTGCGGGTGGCGGCCGCGCGGTCAGGGCGCGGCATCGGGTTCGGGTTCATCCCTCCTCCTGGGTTGGTGCGTGATTTGAGGCTCAGGCTACTCCCGAGTAGCCCGGCTGGCAAGCTGGGGCTGAAGGCATGCTTGAAAAGGCGGCTCATTCCCAACAACATGCGGCAGGACGGCGTTTGCGTTCCCCCCTCCCTGACCCTGCAAGCAGCTCTCCAAGTTCCCCGGAAGGGGCTGAGTGATGCAGGCAAGTCTCTGCTCATTGGTTGTGTCATGAAGGCTGAAAGGGCGTTAACTTCGTTGAAGCACATTGGGATGGCTTCGCCGTCCATCCCCCTCCCAGCCTACCCCGCAAGGGGGGAGGAGCTAAAAGTGCCGTATTTATCGGCATTGCTTCTTCTATGAGAGAGATATCTGAATCGCCCAGCCTACAAAGGGGGAGGAGCAACGAGCTACCGCACACGCCCTTTCCTTCTACGCCACCTACAAAAGCCAAAGCATCCGCTTCCCTGTCTTTTTCAACTTTGGAGCGGGCGGGCCTTCCCCACTTTCCAAGTGGGCGGGCATGAAAGAGGAGCCGTTCGGGCCGCAAGGCCCGAGGCCGCCAGGCGGACTGGGCATAGCGTGGAGGGGGAAACCGGGGCCAAGCCTGGCAACGCCGGAAACGCAAGGAACCTCCCTTGCCTAGCGCAGCGCCGCTCCCCCCTGTCCCCCGGTGGGGGGTAGGGGGGCTGGGGGGGCGGGGGGAAGCTCGCTACAAGATGCCCTGCCCCTCCAAAACACCCCCCCACCCTCACCAGTTCCGAAACGAGTCGCGGAAGATGCCTTCCAAATCTTCTGCACTCGGCACCTTCGGCGCAACCGCCAGCAACCGCTGCTGCTTCAGCGCCCCCGCCACCAGCGCAGGCAGGTCGCCCTCCCCGTACCCCAGTTCAGCTACGCCGCTGGGCGCACCCACCTCCCGCATCAGGTCGAGCAGGGCATTCGGCAGGGCCTCCCGGTCGTCCGGCGCGTACTCCCGCCCCGTCAGGAGGCTGGCCGCAAACACATGCCTGGCGGGGTCAGCGTCGAAGGTGAAGCGGAAGGCGGCAGGCGCAGTCACGATGACGCTGAAGCCGTGGGGCACGAAGGCGTGGTCCCGCGGATAGCCGGGCGCGTGGTAGGTGTGCCGCAGACCCGCAATGGGGTAGGCACAGGAATGGGGAATGTGCACACCCGCCGAACCGAAACCCACCCCCGCCATCGTGGCCGACAGCATCATGAAGCCGCGCGCCTCCACGTCGTCGGGGTCGGCCACGGCCCGCCGGAGGTACTGGCCGCCGTAGCGCAGCGCCTGCGCCGACCACAGATCCGCGACCGGGTTGCTGCCCTGGTAGGGGGGCCGGTCGGCGGGCGTGGCGGGGCGCGGCCGGGTGGTGTAGGGGCGGCTCAGCAGGCTCTCGGCGGCGTGGCAGACCACATCCAGGCCCGCCGAGGCAATCACGCTGGCGGGGGCGGTCCGCGTCAGCTCCGGGTCCACCAGAGCCTGCGCGGGGCGCATGGAGCGGTGGCTGATACCGCTTTTGACCCCCAGGTCGGGCAGGTCGAGAATCGCCACCGTGGTCGCCTCCGACCCCGAGCCGGAGGTGGTGGGGATGGCGAGCAGGGGCCGCAGCGGACCGGGCACCGGGCGGCCCCCGCCGATGGGCGGGTTCACGTAGTCCATCACCGTGCCGCCGTGCGTGGCGAGGAGGTTGGCGACCTTGGCGGTGTCGATGGTAGACCCGCCCCCCAGCGCCACGAAGCCGTCGGCCCCCGCCTCCCGCGCCGCCGCCGCCGCCCGTTCCAGGCTGGCGAGGTCGGGTTCGACCCGGATGTCGGTGAAGGGCACCAGGTCGAGGCCCGCCGCCCGCAGGCTGTCCAGCACGCCGTCCGCCGCCTCGACCCCCAGCAGGGCCGGGTCGAGGACCACGAACGCCCGCCGGATGCCCAGGCGGGCCGCCTCCCAGCCCGCGTCGGCGGCCGCGCCAGGGCCGAACTTGACGGGCGTGGCCTCGATGGTGAAGAGCTGTTCACGGGGCGTGTCGTGGGTGGGGAACGCGGACATGGGCAACCTCCGGGGCAGGGACGGGGATGGCGGCGAGGGGCGTGGCTGTGGGGCCAAGCTAGCACCCGCGCCCGAGGTTGCTCGTCACGTGACGAGTAACGGGGCTGAAGGGCGGGGAGATGCGCCGGGCGCGGCTTTGTCCTACACTCGGGCCACACCTTTCTGCGAGTCCTCGTCTCCGCGCCCACCCGCGCGGCGCGGCGCGTCTCACGTTCCCTCTCCTCACTACCCTCTTCCGACTGGAGGCCTTCCATGACGCACGATCCCCTCTCGTCTCCCCCCCGTCCTGTCGCCCCCGCCACACCGACCGCCGAACGCTACTGGCCCGCGGGCAAGCCCCGCCACCTGACGCTGCCGCGCACCGGGCTGATGCACAACCTGCGCGTGGCCGCCGAGCGCTACCCCGACAAGACGGCGCTGTGGTTTTACGGCCGCACGCTGAGTTACCGCGAACTGCGTGAGCAGGCCGAGCGGCTGGCCGGGCACCTGGCCGCCCAGGGCGTGCAAAAGGGCGACCGCGTGGCGGTGTGGCTGCAAAACAGCCCCGCCTGGGCCGTCGCCGCCCACGCCGCCTGGCAACTGGGCGCGGTGGTGGTGCCGCTCGCGCCGATGTTGCAGGCGCGCGAGTTCGGGTTCTTCCTGGGGGATGCCGGCATCCGGGTGGGCGTGGTGGGGGCCGAGCTGTACGAGAAGGCCAAGCAGGGCGGGCTGGGGCACGCGGTCGTCGCCAACATCATGCAGGGCACCGACGCGGCGAGGGCGGGAATCCCGCTGCCCGACGGCCTGGACGTGAACCCCGAGCTGCAAGAGGGAGACGTGACGCTGGAGGCGGCGCTGGAATCGGCCCCCGCCCCCGCCGCCGAGGTCGGTCCGGACGACCTGTGCGTGATGCCCTACACCAGCGGCACCACCGGCACGCCCAAGGGCTGCATGCACACCCACGGCACGGTGCAGGCCAACATCTTCGGGGCGGGGGCCTGGGTGGACGGCACGGTGGAGGACGTGTACCTGGCGAGCCTGCCCTTTTTCCACGTGACCGGCTTCGTGAACAGCCTGCTCGCGCCGATCAACGGGGGCGGCAAGATCGTGATGATGGCCCGCTGGGACCGCGACGCGGCACGCGAGCTGATCCGGGACCACGGCATCACCGTCTGGACCAACACCGCCACGATGGTCATCGACCTGATGGCCTCCCCGAACTTCGACCCGGCGGACCTGCGGAGCCTGCGCAGCGTGACGGGCGGCGGCGCGAGCCTCCCGGCCTCAGTCGGCCAGCGGCTGCTCGACCAAGCCGGCATCGCCTTTGCGGAGGGCTACGGCCTCTCCGAGACGATGGCGCAGACGCATTCCAACCCGAAGGGCCGCCCCAAGCTCCAGTGCCTGGGCATCCCCCTCTTCGACGTGGACGCGCGGGTGGTGGACCTCGACACGGGCGCGGAACTCCCGCCCGGCGGCATCGGTGAGATCGTGATTCACGGCCCGCAGGTGATGAAAGGCTACTGGAACCGCCCCGAGGCGACCGCCGAGGCCTTTATGGAGCTGGACGGCAGACGCTTTTTCCGCACCGGTGACCTGGGCTACATGGACGAGGAGGGGTACTTCTTCTTCACCGACCGCCTCAAGCGCATGGTGAACGTGTCGGGCATGAAGGTCTGGCCCGCCGAGGTGGAAAACACGCTCCACGGGCACCCCGCCGTGCAGGAAGCCTGCGTCATCTCGGTGCCCGACGACCGCACCGGCGAACGCGCCCGCGCCCTGATCGTGCTCAGGCCCGGCCAGCAGGCCAGCGGCGAGGACATCCAAGCCTGGGCCAGAACCCAGATGGCGAGCTACAAGGTGCCGCGCGACTACGTGTTCGTGGAGAGCCTGCCGCGCGGCGCGACCGGCAAGGTGGCCTGGCGGCCCCTCCAGGAGCAGGCCCGCGCGGAGCTGGGCGGGCAGCGGTAGGGCCAACCCCGATGGGCAGCTCCGGTGAAAGGTTGACCCGGCCACCTGGCACTCCGGGCAGGGCGGGGAGCAGAGGAGGAGAAGCGGCGGGTTCCGGGAGACGGCTGAACAGTCGATGGTCTCCCGGCTGCCCCGGAACCGGGCGCAAGCCGTATCCGCCCACCCCGCCGCGCCGCCCTGCCCCTGCCGCCGTCCGGGTGTGTAGAGGCCGGGCGGCGGGACTGTCACAATCTGAGATGTGAGGCACGCTGCCCTCCGGGACCATCTGACGCGCCTGCACACCCGCGAAACCTTTCAGGCGGATCTGGAGGCGCGGGTGGCGGCGGGGAGCGGTTGCGCGCTGCTGCTGTGCGACCTCGACCACCTCAAGCTGATCAACGATACTTTCGGGCATCTGGCGGGTGACGAGGCGCTGCGGGCGGTGGCGGCCAGTCTGCGCGCCCACCTGCCTCCCGGCTGGGAAGCGTACCGCCTGAGCGGCGACGAGTTCGCGGTGCTGGCGGATGTGCCCTGCCGGGCGCTGGCCGCCTGGGGACAGCAGTTGCTGGAAACGCTGGCCGCGCGCCCCGACCGCCCGCTGCGGGTCAGCATGGGGGTGGCGGACCTGGAGGCCGCCCAGCAGCGGGAGGCCCGGCAGCGGGCGGGTCAGCCCCCCGACCCGCAGGCCCTGTTTGCCCTGGCCGACGCCCGGCTCTACGCCGCCAAACGCCAGGGCAAGGGCCGGGTGGTGCAGGACGACACCGCGCCGCGGCCATCCGGCGACGAGGTCACGCCCCGGCTGCTGGAGCGCGACCTCAGCCGGGCAC
This sequence comes from Deinococcus carri, assembly GCF_039545055.1. NCBI lineage: Bacteria > Thermotogati > Deinococcota > Deinococci > Deinococcales > Deinococcaceae > Deinococcus > Deinococcus carri. Next base: position 177,682 of record NZ_BAABRP010000004.1, on the reverse strand, counting down.
AGGCGCTGGCCTTTTTGCAGGCGGCCCTGCGGCGGGCGGGCCGTCTGGGCGTGCAGGCCCCTCCCGGCGGGGGCCTGAGCGCGTTTTTGCGGGAGCTGGACCTGGTGGCCCAGAGCCTGGGGTACCAGACCCTGCGGGTGCAGGCCGACCCGGTGCGGGCGCGGCGGCAATATGGCGCGTGGAGCACCGCGTCGCTCGGCGGCGTCCCCGTGGCAGGCCTACCCGGCACGTTGACCGCCCACCTGCATCCCGAACGGCCCCTGGCCGTGCTGCTCGATACGCCGGCGTACCTGGACCCGCACACCCGCGCGGACCTGGGTCGGCTGCTGGGGCGGGCGCAGGCGGTGATCACCGGGCAGAGCGTGCCGGACCCGGAAGGCCAGACCACGCTATCCCTGCCGCCCCTGAGCGACGGGGCGATTCTGGCGCTGGCCGAGGCGCAGGCCGGGCAGCCGCTGGGCGAGGAGGCCCGGACCTGGCTGGCCCGCCGGGTGGAGGGGCTGCCCGCCCGGCTGTCCCCCTGGCTCTCGGCGCTGCTGCTGGAAGCCCGGCTGCGCCGTCAGTCCGTGGCCGCACTCACCCAGGCCCCACCCGACGACTGGGAGGCGGCCGTGCTGCGCCACCTGCCCCAGGGAACCCCGCCCCACCTGCCCTACCTGTATGGGCGCGCGGGGGACATGCGGGAGGCCACGCAACTTCTGCGGGACCACCCGCTGCTGACCCTGACCGGCCCGCCGGGCCGCGGCCGGACGCGCCTGGCCCGCCAGCTGCTGTGGGAGGCGCGGGGAGCCTACGCGGGCGGCACCTTCGAGGTCCGGCTGGAGGGGGGGCAGGCTCCCGACGCGGTGCTGGCCCGCATCACGCAGGCCCTGGTCGGCCAGGCGGCGGCCCCAGTGGACCCGCACGCGGTCGGGCGGCTGCTGGAACGGCGGCCCACCCTGCTGCTGCTGGGGGGGCTGGACCCGTCACGGTTCCCCGCCGTGGCCCTGGAAACGCTGCTGGCGCTCAGCCCCTCCACCCGCATCATCGTGACCGCCCTGGCCCCGCTGGGCCTGCCAGGCGAGGCCACGTTGCCGCTCGCGCCCCTCCCGGACGCCGAGGTCCGCGCGGCGCTGGCAGTGCAGTTGCCCGCGGGCCAGGAGCAGGAGGACGGGGCCGCCCTGGACCGCCTGACCCGCGAGGTGGGTGGCGAACCCGGCACGCTGGAGGCGCTGCTGCCGCTGGTCCGGACCTTTGGCCTGTCCGGCACGGCCGCGCACCTGCACCGCGGCGGCCCGGTCCTGCCGGGCGGAACACCCTGGCGCGAATTCGGAACCTCGGAGCGGCGGGTGCTGGCGGCCCTGAGCACCTTTGGCGGTCCCTTCGACCTGCCCTGGGCCGAACAGGTGTCGGAGGCCTCGCCCTTCCTGCTGACGGCCCTGCTGGGGCATCACGTGCTGCAACCGGTCGGCGGCGGCCTGTACCGCCTGCCCGACACCCTGCTGCGCCAGGGCCAGACGCACCTGCAACACTATCCCGGCATCCGCCAGCGGGCACAGGAGCGGGCGCTGGCCCATGCGCAGGCTATCGTGTCGGCCCATCCGGACCTCAGCGCGGCCTGGTTCCGGCACCTCGATACGCAGTATCCGGTGCTGCGCTCGCTGCTGAGCGGACACCTGCGCCCCCCCCTGGCCCCCGACCCGGCCCTGCTGCACCTGCTGCTGCGCCTGACCCCCTACCGCCTGGCCCGCACCTCCCTCTACGACGCCTGGGAGGACCTGCACACCGCGCTGCACACCCAGTCCGGCCCCCCCACCCGGCTGTCGGTGGGGCTGCACCTGGCGCTGGCAGACACCCTCCAGCACCTCGGCCAGCACGCGGAGGCGCACCGGCTCACCCAGCGCACCCACACCCAGGCCGAGCAGCTTCAGGACTCGGGCCTGCTCACCCACGCCCTGCTCACAGAGGCACGCATCCTGCACCGCCGCAGCGCTTACGGGCAGGCGGTGACGCTGTTCGCGGCCGCGCACCGCCGGGCGCAGGCGACGGGGGCGGCCCCCGTGCTCGCCGTGCGTGCGCTGGGCGGCCAGGCCCGCAGCGAGGTGTATCTGGGCCACCTCGCGGCGGCGCAGACGCACGTGCAGGAGGCGCTGCGTCAGGTGGAGGCGCTGGATCAACCCCAGCTTCACGCCGACCTGCTCAACACCGCCGCGATGGCCGCCAGCGAGCGCCGCGACCTGGCGCAGGCGCACGCGCTGTTCGAGCAGGCGCTGGCGCTGCACGGCAGCTACGGCGGGCTGGCGGGCCAGACCCTGAACCTCACCGGCATGGCCTGGGTGGCCCTGCTGAGGGGCGAGTACGACCAGAGCGCCTACCTGAGCCGCCGCGTGCTGCGCCAGACCCAGGACGCCGGGCAGAACTGGGAGAGTGCCAACGCCTTGGTCAACCTCGGGCACGCCCTGATCGGCCTGGGCGACCTGCATGAGGCCCGCGCCCGCTACCTGGAGGGTGCCCACCTGGCCGCCCAGTGCGACGCGCCCTCGGTTCTGGCGGAGGCCCTGGGCGGCCTGGCCGACGTGCTGGCCCGCGAGCACCAGAGCGGCAGCGCCCGCACCCTGCTCGACCTCGCCCTGGCCCGTCCGGGAGCCAACAGCGAGGTCCAGCGCTTCTTCGCCCCGCTGCGTGCGAGGCTGGCGGGAGAACAGGCGGCCCCCCTGTCCCCCGCCCTCCTGACCCTGCTGGACGGGCTGAGGGTGCCCCTCGTGGAAGGTGCGGAAGGGCCGCAGCGCGGGGAGTAACGGCGGCGGGAGGCAGGGCCGTTGTCCCCGCCTTCCCCCCTGCATCTGACAAAAGAATGCGCTCAGAGTGGGGAGGATGGTTGACCCTCTCCCCTTGCGGGAGAGGGCCTTGCGAAGCAAGGGGAGAGGGAGCCTTTTTACGTCAATTGCTCTACATGCAGCACCCGCCCCCCGCGGAGGCCCCCCTACCCCAGTTCCGCCCCCAGCCATGCCGCCGCCTGGTCCAGCAGGGCAGCGGCAGCGGGCGAGAGGCCGGTCATGTTGGCGAAGCCGTGAATCATACCGGGGCCGGGCTGGTGCGTGGCGCGGCCCCCCGCCGCATTCAGCGCCTCGGCGTAGGCGACCCCCTCGTCGCGCAGGGGGTCGAACTCGGCGGTCAGGACCAGGGCAGGCGGCAGGCCCGCGAGGTCGGCGGCATGCAGCGGCGAGACGTGCGGGTGCGTGGCATGGTTGGGGTCTGAGAGGTACATCTGCCCGAAAAACTTCATGCGCTCTTCCGTCAGGAAGTACCCCTCGGCGTTCTCGCGGCGGCTGGGGTAGCGGTCCACGTTCACGAAGTCGGCGGCGGGGTAAATCAGCAGTTGGGCGCGCAGCGGGGGACCGCCCTCGTCACGGGCACGCAGGGTGCAGGCGATGGAGAGGCTGGCCCCCGCGCTATCCCCGGCCACGGCCAGGCGGGAGGTGTCCGCGCCGAGTTCTTCCCCGTGGGCGGCAGCCCAGACCAGGGCGGCGTAGGCGTCCTCCACCCCCGCCGGGAAGCGGTGTTCGGGCGCGAGGCGGTAGTCCACGCTCAGGACGGCGGTGCTCGCCCCGGCGCACAGCTCGCGGCACACGCTGTCGTGCGTTTCAAGGGAGTACGCGACGAAGCCGCCACCGTGGAAAAACACGGTCAGTGGGAACGGCCCTTCCCCTTCCGGCGTGTAGAGGCGGGCGGGCAGGTCAGAGGCCGGGCCGGGAATCGTCAGGTCGCGCGTTCCGGCGATGGTCACGGGGCGCTGGGGCATCCGCGCCGAGTTGGCGATGACCGCAGCGCGCATTTCCTCCAGGCTGCCGGGTTCGGGGGCGGCGGCCATCTGGAGCAGGACTTCTTTCAGGTGGGGGTCGAGGGGCATATTTTCTCCTTGGGGGCGACCAGCGGCCAGCAGGGCGCTAACGCCAGGACGAGAGGCTTTCCGGCAGGTGGGCGGTTTCGTTGAAGCTGTCGAGGCTCGCGCGCCCGCCGCCGTAGGTCAGGCGGGTCAGGCTGGCGTTTTTCACCCGCCAGTTCAGCGTGAGGGCGGAGGCGTCGGGGGCACGCAGCACGGCGGCCACTGTCACGCCGATGACGCCGCCGGAGGTAAAGGCCAGGACGGTGCGCCCGGCAGGCCCGGCTAGCAGCTCGTGCAGGAAAGCGTGGATGCGGGCGCGGAAGTCGGCCCAGGGTTCGACCTCCTCATGGGTCAGCTCGCCCCGCAGGTAGGCGGCGGTAAGGGGTTCGAGCATCCGCTGGAGGTGCCGGTTGCGCTGCGGCCCCTGCCGTTCCTGTTCGTAGGCGCGGACCAGCGCGCCGAAATCGGGGTCACGGGCGGCCAGCAGCGGCGCGAGAAGGCGCGTCAGACCGTCGCCGTCGTACTCGGCGAGGCGGGGGTCGAGGCGGGGTGCGGGCCAGCCGCCGCCCGCTGCCTCCGCCGCGAGGCGCGCACTCTCGCGCTGACGGACCAGCGAGCCGCTGATCACGTCGGTCGGCTCTACCCCGGCCTCTGCCAGATACGCGCCCACCGCGCGGGCCTGCGCCTCGCCCAGCGGGGAAAGGCGGTCAGTGTCGGCCTCGAAGGGGGTGGCCTGCCCATGCCGGACGAGGATCAGCTCGCTCACGGCTGTGCAGCCCCGTCCTGTGCCACCCCGTCTTGGGCCGCCTGAATGCGCCGCCACGCCTCCCCGATCAACCACGCCGCCTGCTGACCCAGTGGGGCAAAGCGGGGGTCTTTCGTCTGCCCGGCGCGGTAGCGGGCGTAGATCTGCTGCACGATCACGGCCAGCTTGAAGTGGCCCAGCACCTCGTACCACGCCACCTTCGACACGTCACGCCCACTGCGGGCGACGTAGCGCGCCAGGAAGTCCTCGCGAGACAGGAAGCCCGGCGCGTTGGCCCCCACGTGGCTGACCTCCCGGCCCGGCTGTTCCGGCATCGTCCAGTAGGTCAGCGTCAGGCCCAGGTCCACCAGGGGGTCGCCCACGGTGGTCATCTCCCAGTCGAGCAGCGCGACCACCTGCGCGGGGTCCTGCGGGTCCAGCATCAGGTTGTCGAGCTTGAAGTCGTTGTGGACCAGGGTGTGGGCGGATTCGGCGGGCGTGTGGGCCAGCAGCCAGGCGATCACGTCCTCGTCGTGCAGCTCCTCGGGCGGGGGCAGATCATCGGTGCGGGCGCGCCGCCACCGCCCCGCCCAGCCCTCCACCTGCCGGGCGTTGAAGCCCTCGGGTTTGCCGAGGTCGCGCAGACCTGCCGCGTCGATGTCCACCGCGTGCAGGTCCGCCAGCGTGTCGGCCAGAGCCTCCGAGAGCTGGCGGGGGGCATCGGGCAGGGCAGCATATTCCGGCGGGAGCTTCGTGCGGACCACTGTGCCGCGCCGCCGTTCCATCAGGTAGAACGGGGCACCCAGTACCGAGGTGTCCTCGACCAGGAGCACCGGCTCGGGCGCGACGGGCAGCACCGGATGTACCCGCTCCAGCAGGCGGTACTCGCGCGGCATGTCGTGGGCCTTGGCCGCCACCGGGCCGAGGGGCGCGCGGCGCAGGACGTACTCGCGGGCGTCCGCTCCCTCACCCAGCCGCACGAGGTAGGTCAGGTTGGAGAAGCCGCCGGGGAACTGCTCGACGGTGAGCTGGTCCACATCCCCCTCCACCCGCCCGCGCAATGCCTCCCGCAGGGCCGGGAGGGGCAGTTCCTCGCCGGGGCGGACGGGGGCCGTGTCGGGCCGGGTCATGGGTGGCCCTCGGTGCGGGGGGCCTCACCCGCTGGGAAGGCGACCTGCTGTCCCTCCAGCAACGCCATCGCCTTGCCGCGCAGCCGCACCATCTTGCCGAGCCAGGTACCGTAATCCTGCCCCTTAAGCTGAAAGCCCGCCAGCGTGGTGGGGTGCGTGGTGATGAGAAAGCGCTCCTCGCGCAGTGCCCGCAGGGTCACGTCCACCAGTTCGTCCGTGCTGATGGCGGTCTGCTGGAGAATCGGCGCGTTCTGGATCATCGGCGTCTGGACGCCCTCGGGGCAGAGGCAGGACACCCGGATGCCCCGGTCGGCGTAGGTGATCGCCAGCCACTCCGCGAAGGCGAGCGCGCCGTGCTTAGTGACCGCGTAGGGGGCCGAGTGCAGCTCGGTGAGCAGGCCCGCCGCCGACGCTGTGTTGAGAAAGTAGCCCTCGCCGCGCTCCAGGTAGTGCGGGAGCAGGTGCCGCGCCGCCCAGACGTGACTCATGACATTCACGCGGTAGATCAGGTCCCAGACGCGGTTCTCGGTTTCCGGCCCCGCGCCCACCGCGATGCCCGCGTTCGAGCAGAAGAGGTCGATGCGGCCCTCATGGCCTAACACATCCGCGATCAGGTCTGCCACGCCTTCTTCCTGCGACACGTCCGCGGGGACGAAGCGCGCGCCGATCTGTGCCGCCTGCGCCTCGCCCCCCTCCAAATTGCGGTCGGAGGCGATCACAGTCGCGCCCTCCTGCACGAAGCGCGTGGCGAGCGCGAGGCCGATGCCGGAAGCGGCCCCGGTGACGACGATGACTTTGTTCTGGAAGTCCATACCTTCCCTCCCTTTTGGTACTGAAAAGCGGTACTATACGGCCGTGAATACCCGCCAGCGCCGGACTCTTGAACGGGTATTCGAACAACCCACACGCAGCGACGTAGCCTGGGCAGACATCAAGGCCTTATTGAAAGCCCTGGAAGCGGACATCGGCGAGGGGGCCGGAAGCCGGGTGCGCGTGGCCCTGAACGGGGTGCGGGCGGTCTTCCACCGACCCCACCCGGAAAAGGAGACGGACCGGGGTGCCCTGGTCAGCGTGCGGCGGTTTCTGGAAAACGCAGGAGTGACGCCATGATGGAGTACAAGGGTTACGTAGGCACGGCCGCCTTCGACGACGAAGCGGACCTGTTTCACGGCGAGGTTCTGAACCTGCGCGACGTGATCACCTTCCAGGGCCGGAGCGTGGACGAACTGCGCCAGGCATTCCGGGACAGCGTGGACGATTATCTGGCTTTCTGCGCCGAGCGGGGCGAGGAACCGGAGAAACCTCTCAGCGGGCGCTTTAACCTCCGCATCAGCCCGCAGTTGCACGCCCGCGCCGCTGCCCGCGCCCGCAGCGAAGGGCTGAGCCTGAACGCCTTCGTGGAACGGGCGCTGGAGCGTGCAACCTGACGCGGGGGCGCTAGCCACGTTTCCCTCTCAGGTCCACCGCCTGCCGCAGGCTCCCCTCCACATCGCAGCGAGCAGCGGTGACGACGGTGACTTTCTTCTGGAAGTCCATGTGCAGGCTCCTTGATGTTCAGGCCCTAGGACAGCGTGACGAGGTGTCCCAACTCGTCCGCCACAGCCCTGGGGTCGGACAAGTGCCCCTGAGCTGTGCGGAGGACGAGGGCAAATACGGCGTCGTCCGGGCCTGTCAGTTCTCCGCCATTGAGCAGCAGAAACACGGAGGCAGCGGCGTAAGCCGTCCGCTTGTTGCCGTCCGTGAAGGCATGGTTGCGGGCGAGGAAGAAGAGATAAGCGCCGGCCTTTTCCACCAGAGACGGGTAAAGCTCCATTCCGAACGCCTCCATGGCGGGCTGGGCCAGTGCGGAGGCGAGCGCGCCCGTGTCCCGGATGCCGGGTGTACCTCCGAAGGCCGTGAGGGCCTCGTCGTGTAACTCCAGCACCTGTTCGGGCATCAGGTAGACCGTCATGCGTTGCTGAGGCGCTCAAGGAGTTCACGCTTCTCGCGGAACAGTTTCTCTTTGGCCTCGGCAAAGCTCATCCCTTTACGGGCCGGACGCAGAATCAGGCCGCCCTCGGTGGGTTCAATCTCCACCTCGTCCCCGAAGCCGTAGAGTTCCAGCAGTTCCTTGGGGAGAATGACCGCCCTGGATTTGCCGATAGTAGTTAGACGCTTTTGCATGGTTGATTATAACCCCGTTATAACTTTGAGCCTGCCCTATCCCCGCTTCGCCCGCACGTCCACGCCCTGCCGCCGCAGTTCCTCCTTCGCCACCGTCTCGACATGCACGATGTCGGGGCCGTCCGCCAGGCGCAGGGTGCGGGCCTGGGCGTACATCATGGCGAGGGGCGTGTCCTGGCTGACGCCCGCGCCGCCGAAAACCTGGATGGCGCGGTCTATGACGCGCAGGGCGACGTTCGGCGCGACCACCTTGATGGCGGCGATCTGCCCGCGCGCGGCCTTGTTGCCCACCGTGTCCATCATGTGCGCGGCTTGCAGGGTCAGGAGGCGGGCCTGGTCAATTTCCATGCGGCTCTGGGCAATCAGTTCACGGATGTGCTGGTGCCCGGCGAGCGGTTTGCCGAAGGCGACGCGCTGGCCGCTGCGCTGCACCATCAGTTCCAGCGCGCGTTCGGCCTGCCCGATCAGGCGCATGCAGTGGTGAATGCGGCCCGGCCCCAGGCGGCCCTGCGCGATCTCGAAGCCGCGGCCCTCGCCCAACAGCATGTTAGTGGCGGCCACACGGACGTTCTCGAAGGTCATCTCGGCGTGGCCGTGCGGCGCGTCATCGTAGCCGAAAACGGTCATCATGCGGTCGATGGTTGCGCCGGGGGTATCCATCGGAATCAGGATCATGGACTGCTGGAGGTGCCGCGGCGCAGTCGGGTCCGTCTTGCCCATGAAGATGCTGATCTTGCAGCGGGGGTCGCCCGCGCCGCTGGTCCACCACTTGCGCCCGTTGATGACGTACTCGTCGCCCTGGCGCACGATGCTGGACTCGATGTTGGTCGCGTCGCTGGAGGCCACCCCCGGCTCGGTCATGGAGAAGGCGGAGCGAATCTCGCCGTTCAGGAGGGGCACGAGCCACTGCTCCTGCTGTTCGGGCGTGCCGTAGCGGGCCAGCACCTCCATGTTCCCGGTGTCGGGCGCATTGCAGTTGAAGATTTCGGGTGCCCACCACACCCGGCCCATCACCTCGCACAGCGGGGCGTATTCCAGATTGCTGAGGCCCGGCCCGAACTGACCCTGGGGGTCGCTGCCCGGCGGCAGGAAGAGGTTCCAGAGGCCTTGCTCCCGCGCCCGGGGCTTGAGGTCCTCGATCAGCTGCACGTGTTCCCAGCGGTTGCCCCCTTCCACCTGGCGGTGAAACTCGGCCTCGTTGGGATAGATGTACTCGTCCATGAACGCCGTCAGGCGGGCGTGCAGGTTCTGGGTGCGGGGCGAAACGTCGAACAGGGTCATAGGGGTTCCTCCTCTGGACTCAGGGGGCGAAAACTGGCCGTGTCGCCCTCGATGCCCAGCAGCACCTCGCGGTAGAGACCGCCGCCCTCACGCCGGAGGGTGAACCCCAGGGCGAGAATGCGTTCAAGAAGGTCTTCCGCTCTTTCCAGCAGGGCAGCAGCGTCATCGCGGGTCATCTGTTCCGTCAGGGCGGCCTCCTCGTCGAAGAGGGGGCGGTACGGTTCGAAAGCGGGCGTCGGCTGAAAGTAGCAGTGAATGGCGAAAGGCTCGACGCTCCGCAGCGGCATCCGCGCGAGCAGCACGCCGTCCCGTTCGAGCAGGTAGACGGTCATGCCCCGCCCCCGACTGGAACAATGGTCGCCAGCGCCGCCGCGACCAGAGTGTCTTTCCCGCCACTTCGGGCGTACACCTCGGCGCGCACGACCACCTGACGGCGACCGGAGCGCAGCACCTCGCCGCGTGCCCACAGCATCTCGCCCCGCGCGGGGGCCAGCAGGTTCAGCTTGTACTCGGCGGTCACCACGTCCCCCGCGACGGAGGAGGCCGCCCAGGCGCTCACCGTGTCCGCGAGGTAGCCGACGACCGCCCCGTGCGCGTAGCCGTGGTGCTGGGTGAGGTCGGGGCGCAGGTCGAGTTCGATTTCCGCGCACCCCGCCTCCAGCCGGGTGAGGCGGGTGCCCATGAACCGCGTGAAGCCGCTGGTTTCCACGGCCTGCCTCAGCCGTTCCAGGGCTGCCGCCATGTCCGGCTGGCTCATGGGCGCACCTGGGCAAGCGGCACGCGGGCGAGGGTCTGGCCGTGCAGTGAACTCAGAATCAGGGCGTCACCGACCGGCAGCACCTGCGTGATGTAGCTGTAACTGGCCGAACCGCTCCCCTGCGCGAACGCGACCGGGCGGCCCTTCAGGTCGAGGGCGACGAGCATGGATTCTTCGGGGAGGGGCAGGTGGGCACGTTCGGCAATGCGGGCAATCACACGCCGCAGCCAGGGCTGGCGCGCTCCAGCGTCCAGCAGGGGCGAGCGGCGGCTGGGCAGCGCCACCCAGAAGGTGCCCGCGCCGTCGAAGCGCACGTTGTCGGGGTAGCCGGGGAGGCTATCGGCAAAGACTTCCAGCGTCCCGGCCCGCTCGCCCGCAAGCCAGAGGCGGTGAACCCGCGCCGTTCCCGTCTCGGTCACGAGCAGGTACGCCTCGTCCGGGCCGAGCGTCACGCCGTTGGGGAAATTGAGGCCACGGGCCAGCACGACCGTCTCGCCGGTGTGGAGGTCATGCCGCAGCACCCGCCCGTGCCCGCCGTGTTCGAGCAGGTCGAGCAGTTCGTGCGGCCAGCCGTACCTGCTCGAAGCGTCGGTGAAGTAGACGAAGCGGCCCGCCCGGTCCACATCCAGGTCGTCAGTGAAGCGGAAGGGGACGCCCTCCGCCCCGGTGGCGAGGACCTGCACCGAGCCTTCCGGCCCGACCCGCAGCAGGCCGCGCAGCGCGTCGGCAATCAGCAGATTGCCGTCGGGGTGAAAGCGCAGGCCCAGGGGACGACCTCCCGTGTCAGCGAAGACTTCCGGCGCAGTCCCGTCCGGCTGGAAGCGCACCACCGCGCCGCCCTCGAAGCCGCTGTAGAGGCGGCCCTGGGCATCCACAGCCACGGATTCGGGGGCCTTCAGGCCGGGAACGGGGGCGAGCAGCTCGGCGGTGTTCAGCCGCCCGTTGTCGGCGTAGGGGCCGCTCGTGCGCGAGGGGGGCAGCCCCGGCCCTTCCCAGGCCACCGGCCGCACCCGAGTGGGCGCGAACAGCAGCCAGCCCAGGCCAGCGGCGAGGGCAGCGCCGAGGACCGTGCGGAGTTTCACCCGCCGCCTCCCGCCGGGGGTACGTCCGCCATCACGATGGTGCCGAGTGCAGTGGCGACCAGCTTTTCCTCGCCCGCCTGCACAGCAAAAATGTCGCAGCGGGTCACGGCCTGCCGCTTCCCGGCACTGATAACGCTGCCACGGGCGACCAGGGCCTCGCCCAGGCCGGGCCGCACGAAATTGATTTTGAACTCGCTGGTCAGCACGCTCGGCCCCAGCGCCGCCGCGCCCATGAAGGTGAGGGCGATGTCGGCCAGCGCCGCCTGCACGCCCCCATGCGCGAAGCCGTGGTGCTGCGTGATGTCCCGGCGGAAAGGGACGCGCACCACCACGCCCGCAGGCGACATCGCCTCCACCCGCGCACCGACCAGCACGCTGAAGGGCTGAGAATCCAGCACGCTCTGCGCGAAAGTCACCGCTTCCGCGCCGTCCAGCGCCGTCACAAATACACCCGCATCACCGTTTCGGCAGTCGCGGCAGGCTTGGGGGCATTCTCAATCTCAATGGTGTTGGCAACCGTCAGTTGCGCGTAGCCGGGGCCGTCCTCGACGTTCAGCAGCACGGCGCGATTTCGCAGGCGGCTGCCCACGGGCACTGGGGCGATGAAGCGCACGCGGTTGAGGCCGTAGTTCACCACCATGCGCGTCCCGGCCAGTTGCGGAAAGCTGCCCTGCGTCCGGAAGAACCCCGCCAGCAGCGACAGCGTCAGAAAGCCGTGCGCGATAGGACCGCCAAAGGGCGTCTGCGCGGCCCGCTCCGGGTCCACGTGGATGAACTGATGGTCGCCCGTCGCGTCCGCGAACTGGTTCACCATCTCCTGCGTGACCGTCACCCAGTCGGACAGCGAGAGTTCCTGGCCCACGCGGGCGCGGAGGTCTTCGAGGGAAGTCAGGGTCATGGGTAGCCTCCTTTAGGCTCTGAGCCGTGAGCTATGAGCTATGAAAAAGAGGGCTGACGCCAAAAGCAAAAGCGTCCGGGTGCTGGTTCATAGCTCACCGCTCATAGCTCCCAGCCTCAAATCGCCGTCACCCCGCCGTCCACCGCGATGTTCTGCCCGGTCATGTACGCGGAGGCGTCGCTGGCGAGGAGCAGCGCGAGGCCCTTGAGGTCCTCGGGGCCGCCCAGACGGCCCAGGGGCGTGTGGGCGAGGATGGTTTCCTCACCATAGGCGAGGGTGCCCTTGGTCATCTTGGTGGGGAAGTAGCCGGGGCAGATGGAGTTGACGGTGATGCCGTACTTGGCCCACTCGGCGGCCAGCGCGCGGGTGAAGTTCACGTCCGCGCCCTTGGACGTGTTGTAGGCCAGCGTTCCGGCCATGCGCGGGTTGTTGCCCTTGAGGCCCGCCACCGAGGCGACGTTGATGATGCGGCCCGACCGGGCGGGAATCATGCAGTGCTTGCCCACCGCCTGGGTCAGCAGGAACATGCCGTTCACGTTGAGGTTCATCACCTTGAGCCAGGCGTCGAAGGGGTACTCCTCGGCGGGCGCGCCCCAGGTGGCCCCGGCGTTGTTGACCAGGACATGAATCGGGCCGACCTCGTTGTGGATGCGCTCGACCAGCGGCTCGATGGTCTCGAACTGCGAGAGGTCGTGGGCGTACACGTGTGCGGTGATGCCCAGGGCCGCCAGGTGGGTCTGCGCCTCGTCGAGTTCTTTCTGCTTGCGGGCGGTCAGGACAACGGTCGCGCCGTACTCGCCCAGCCCCTCCGCGATTTGCAGCCCGAGGCCGCGCGAGCCTCCGGTGATGAGGGCGACCTTACCGGTCAGGTCAAACAGGTCCTTGAGTGCCATCGGTGTACCTCCGGGGGTGGGATTGTGCCAGACAAGTTGGAATTGCACCCTCACCATAAGGAAAATGTACGTGCGCGTCAATTTTGAACGTGCGGGGACACCGGCAGGTCAGCGGGAGAGGGCGGGGGACGAACCCGGCAGCCTATTCCTGGGGCGGAACAGCCGGATGCGCCGCGTCCAGCACGGCGGCCAGCAGGAGACGCGCGGCGGGGGAACGTGCCCCCGACGGCAGGCGCAACACCCCGAGCGTGCGGGCGACCCGGCCCGGAAAGGCTTGCAGGCGGACGCCGGGCAGCGCGGCGGGCAACACCAGCCGGGGCAGAACGCTGAAGCCCAAGCCCCTCTCGACCAGCGCCAGGATGCTCGTTTCCTCCGACAGGCACATCGCGGGGGTGCCCGGCAGGCCCAGGGCCTTCAGCGCCTCCGTGATGGCGGGCAGGGTGGTCAGGCCGTGCTGGAGGTACGGGCCAGCCAGGGGGAGGGGGGCCGGGTCGGCCGCGTTCGTCACCAGCAGGTACTCGTCGGTCAGCAGGGGGGAGGCCACCAGGCGCGGGTCGGCGGGAAGCTGGCCCACCCCGAAGTCGGCCCGGCCCGTCAGCACGGCCCGCTCGACATCGGCCCTTTCCAGGCAGGCGTCGTGAATCTCCAGGCGCACCTGCGGATAGGCCAGGCGCGTCCGGGCCATCAGGGGCGGCAGGAGGTGCGTGGCGACGCTACGGAAGCAGGCGATGCGCACGGTGCCGGTGATTTCGCCGGAAGCGCGGGCGTCGTCGTGCAGCAGGTCGAGCAGGGTCAGGATGTGCCTGGCCCGCTCCAGCACCCGCTCGCCCGCCGGGGTGAGGTGAGCGCCCTGGGGCGTGCGGCGCAGCAGGCGCACCCCCAGCTCGCGCTCCAGCTCTGCAACCGAGCGGCTGACGGCGGACTGCGTGACGTCCAGGTGGGCCGCGCCCCGGCTGAAGCTGCCCGCCTCGGCCACGGCCACCAGCGCCTGAAGCAGCGCGGGCTTCACGAGGGGGCGCAGCCCGGCGGCAGGCGAAAGGCGGTCGGGAAGGGCCATGACGTTCACGCATAGTTTAACCGCCGCCATGCGTGCCCGTGGTAGCGCGGCGGCCTGCCGGTTCCTACGCTGGCGGCGTGACCTCCGCACCCGACCTGACCACCCCCTCTGCCGCCGCCTCATGGGCACCCCGCACCCGTGCCTGGCTCGACCTCCTGGTGGGCTGGCCCAGTGTGACGGGCAGCCTGGACGAACAGGCCTTCGCCCCCCGGCTGCATACGGCCCTGGCCGAGCATCCCTATTTCCAGGCACATCCCGAACACCTGTGGCGGCAGCCTGCCCTGGGGGGCGGCCCCGAGAACCTGCTGGCCCTGGTCCGGGGGGAAGGGCCGGAGACGGTCATCCTGTCGGGGCACTACGACACCGTGAGCGTGGACCCCTACGGGAGCCTCGCGCCGCTCGCGCACCAGCCGGAGGCGCTGCGGGCCGCGCTGCTGGAGGAATTACAGCCCCTGTCGCCGGACGCGGGCGAGCGCCTGGCCTGGGACGACCTGGCGGGGGGCGACTTCCTGCCCGGCCGCGGCGTGCTGGACATGAAAGGCGGCATCGCGGCGGGCCTGAGTGTCCTCGAACACTGGCTGGAGGCCCCGGGGCGGCGGGGCAACCTGCTGGTGGTCCTCTCCCCCGACGAGGAGGACCGCTCGCGGGGTGCCCGCGCCGCCCGGCACGCGCTGGGGGAGACCGCGCAGCGGTGGGGGCTGACCTTTGCGGCGGGCATCAACCTGGACGCCACCAGTGACCTGGGCGACGGGGCGCAGGGCCGCAGCATCGCCCTGGGCACGGTAGGCAAGCTTCTGCCCTTCGTGTTCATGCTGGGGCGGGGCACCCACGCGGGCTACCCCTTCGAGGGCCTCAGCGCCCACGCGATGAGCGCCGAACTGCTGCGGCGGCTGGACACCAACCCCGAGTTTGCCGACCACGCGCACGGCGAGAGTGCCCCGCCCCCCGCCTGCCTGGAACTGCGCGACCTGCGCGGCGGGTACGACGTGACCACCCCCGACCGCGTGTGGAGCGCCTACAACGTGCTGACCCACCGCCGCACCCCCGCCGAGGTGCTGGACCTGTTCTGCTCGGAGGTCGGGGACGCCATGCACACCGTCATCCGCGAGCAGGCCCGCCGGGCGGCGGCGCTGGGGCTGAAGACCACCGACAGCCCGCCGCGTGTACTGACCTTCGGGGCACTCCGGCAACTCGTCCTGGAGGCCGGGGGGCCGGACGTGCAGGCCGCGTATGAGGCGCTGGTGCAGCAGCACGCGCAGGCCACGAATCCCCTGGACGCCAGCCGCGAGGTCACCGACTGGCTGACCCGTCAGGCAGGGCTGCGCGGTCCGGTGGCGGTGGTGGGCTTCGCGGGCCTGCACTACCCCCACACGCACGTCACCGGACATGGCCCAGCAGGCGAGCGGCTGCGGCAGGTGGCCCTCTATGTGGCGGCCTCCACGCAGCCCCCGCTGTCGGTGCGTCAGTTCTTCGCGGGCATCTCCGACATGAGCTTCCTGGGTGCGCCCCCCGACCAGGGCCGCCAGCGGGACGTGCAGGCCAACACGGCGGTCCCGGCCTTCGTGGACGCGGGGGAAGACGCTGGCCTCCCCTTTCCGGTCTTTCCCACCGTGAACGTCGGTCCCTGGGGCCGGGAATACCACCAGCGGCTCGAACGGGTGCATCTGCCCTACGCGCTGGAGACGCTGCCGGAAGTGGTCTGGCGGCTGGTCACGGGGCTGCTGCCCCAGCCCTGAGGCGAACGCTTACCCCTCGCCCCTGTGGGCCGCCAGAAACCCGCACAGGTCGTGCAGGAACTCCGCCGGGCGTTCGAGGTGCGGCATGTGCCCGGTGGAGGGGTAGACCCGCAACGCGGCCCCCGGAATTCCTGCGGCCAGTCGTTCGGCGTTGGGCAGGGGAATCAGGTCGTCCCCCTCGCCGTGCAGCACCAGGGTGGGCACCGTGATGCGGGCGAGGTCGGCAGTCACGTCATGCGCCCGAATCGCCCGGAACTGCCGCTTGAAGCTCTCGGCGCTCATGGGATGGCGGGCGGCGTTCGCGGCGGCCAGGTCGAGGGCTTCCGGGTGGGCCGCCGCGAACCCCTCGTGCGTCATCAGCGTGAGGGCCTGCCGCGCCCGTTCCTGCGCTTCCATGTCAGCGGGCAGGAAGAGGGCCGCCCGCCCCCGCTCGGTCGCCGGGGTGGAATCTGCGCCGCCCGGCGTGGTGGACACCAGCACCAGCCCGCGCACCAGGTCCGGGTGCCGCAGGGCGAGGTGCTGGGCGACCATACCGCCCATGCTGAGGCCGACGACGAAGGCGGGCGCGGCGTCCACTGCCCGCAGAAAATCGGCGGCATCGTCCGCGAGGTCGGCCAGCAGGTAGGGGTCCGCGAAAGCCTCCGAATCCCCCGTGTCGCGGTGGTCGGGGGCGAGGGCACGGTATTCGTCACCTATTGCCTCCACCACGCCCTGCCACCCCAGCCGCGACCCGCCCAGCCAGGCCAGGAAGAGGACGTTCGCGCGGGGCCGGGCCGGGGAAACCTCGGTGTACGCGAGGGCACGCCCCCCGACCCTGACCCGCCGGAAGTCCCCTTCTGCTGACGGCTGACCGCTGAAAGCTGACCGCTCCATCAAAACCAGGCGTCCTGCATCTCGAAGGTCGTCCGGTCCGCGCTTGCCAGCAGGTCCGCGTGGGCCTTCACCTTCGGCAGTTCGTGGGTGGCGAAGAAGCGGGCGGCCTGGAGCTTGCCCCGGTAGAAGTCGGCGTCGTCGCCGCGTGCCCCCGGAAGCGCGCGGGCCGCTGCCATGGCCTGCCGCAGCCACATCCAGCCGATGACGGTGTGCCCCAGCATCTCCAGCGCGCTGTTCGCGTTGGCGAGGAAAAGGTTGGGGCCGAGTTCGGGGGCTTGGGCGAGGATGGTTTGCAGGGCCGCCGTACTCTGCTGGACCGCCTGCCCAAGCGCCGGGCGAATCTCGTCCAGGCCTTCCAGCCCCTCCGACGCCTTCAGGTCGGCCTGGATGCGCCCGAGCAGCACCTTCAGCCCGCGCCCGCCCGCCTGCGTCACCTTGCGGCCCAGCAGGTCGTTGCCCTGGATGCCCTCGGTGCCCTCGTGGATGGGGTTGAGGCGGTTGTCGCGGTAGTACATCTCCACCGGGGCGTCACGGGTGTACCCGGCCCCGCCCATCACCTGAATCGCGTCGCTGAGCGCCTCCTGGCTGTACCGGCTGGGCCAGGATTTGACGATGGGCGTGAGGAGGTCCAGCAGCAGGGCGTTGTCCTCGCGGTCCTCTTCCGGGCCGGTTTCGATTTCGTCTTCGAGGTGCGCGGCGTAAAGGCCCAGCGCCAGGCCGCCCTCCACGATGCTCTTCTGCCGCAGCAGGAGGCGGCGCACATCGGCATGTTCGATGATGCGGACGGGTTCACTGGCCGCGTCCTTGTTGCTGGCGTGCCGTCCCTGCCGCCGCTCGCGGGCGTATTCCAGGCTGGCGAGGTAGCCCGCGTAGCCCAGCATCACCGCGCCCATGCCGACGCCGATGCGCGCCCCGTTCATCATGTGGAACATGTACTGGAGGCCGCGCCCCGGCTCGCCGATGAGTTCGCCGACCGTCTCGCCGCCCTCCCCGAAGTTCAGCAGCGTGTTGGTGGTGCCCCGGTAACCCATCTTGTGATTGAGGCCCGCCAGGACGACATGGTTGGACTCGCCGGGCGTGCCGTCCTCATTGACCCGGTATCTGGGCACGATGAAGAGGGAGATGCCCTTCACGCCCGCCGGGGCACCCTTGATGCGCGCCAGGACGAGGTGGACGATATTTTCCGACAGTTCGTGTTCGCCTGCCGAAATCCACATCTTGGTGCCGGTGATGGCGTAGGTGCCGTCCTCCCTCGGCGTGGCAGTGGTCGTGATGTCCGCCAGGCCCGACCCCGCGTGCGGCTCGGAGAGGGCCATCGTGCCGAACCAGCGGCCTTCCAGCAGGGGGAGCATGTATTTGCGCTGCTGCTCGGGCGAGGCGAAGACCCGTTGCAGGTTGGCGTTGCCGATGGTGAGGAAGGGATAACTGCTGGTGCCGATGTTGGCCGCCTTGAAGTGCGCGTGCATGGCCTGCGCGACCACGTGGGGCAGTTGCAGGCCGCCCAGTTCCTCGTCGGCGTGAGCGCTGAAAAAGCCCGCCTCACGGAAGGCTCTCATTGCCTCGGCGGCGGCGGGGACCAACTTCACCTTGCCGTCCACCACGTGCGGCTCGTTCAGGTCGGCCTCGCGGGCGTGGTTGGCGAAATAGCGGTCGGCGACGTTGTAGGCGAGGTTCAGCACGTCGTCGTAGACCTCGCGGCTATGTTCCGCGAAACGGGGGCGCTGGGGCAGGGAAGCGGTGTCCAGCACTTCATAAAGCTGGAATTGCAGGTCACGGCGGGACAGGAAGGGGGCCATACAGGGAGTCTCCTTGGGGGTGAGGGGGCCAGGGGCCAGAATCAGTCGCGCGATTGCAGGGCCAGGCGCAGGCCGAGGGCGACGTACACGCCCGCGACCACCTTGCCCTGCCAGCGCAGCACGGCGGGACGAGAACGCAGCCAGCCCGACAGGCCGCCCGCCGTCAGGGCCAGGCCAGCGGAATACACCAGGCTGAGCAGCACGAACACGCCCCCCAGCATCAGCATCTGGGGCAGCACCGCGCCCTGCTCGGGGCGGACGAACTGCGGCAGGAACGACAGGAAGAAGAGGGCGGTCTTGGGGTTCAGGATTTCGGTGAGGGCGGCCTTGCCCACGTTGCTGCCGGGGCTGCGGCTGGCTTTGGGTGCAGCGGAAGGCAGTGCGAGCGGCGTCCGGTCCCGCCATGCCTGCACCGCCAGGAACAGCAGGTACAGCACCCCCAGCCACTTGACTGCCGCGAACAGCGTGGCCGAGGAGGCCAGCAGCGCGGTCAGACCGAGGGCCGCCGCCCCCGCGTGAACAGCGTCTCCCAGCGCCAGGCCCACCGCCGTCGCCACCCCCGCTGCTCGCCCCTGGCTGAGGCTCTGCGTGAGAATCAGCATCACGGCGGGGCCGGGAATCACGAACAGCGTCAGGACGGCCAGGATGAACGGGAGCAACTCGTGGGCGGGGACCATTCTTCCTCCGGGGGGCGGGTGGGGCTGTGCCGTGAGCCTATCCAGAGTGTCCGCGCACGTCAACTTTGAACGTGGGCGTTAAGATGGGGGAGAATTGGTTGGCTCGCTTCCCCCTCACCCCCTTGCTCCGCAAGGCCCCTCTCTGCTCCGCAGCTCTACGAGTCCCACGCGGGGAGAGGGGAAAAGCACAGTCCCCTGGAGGTTTTCCCATGCGCGCCCTCATCTGCACCGCCTTTGCCGAACCCGAAGCCCTCACCGTCCAGACCGTCCCCGACCCCACGCCCGGCCCCGGCGAGGTCGTGCTGGACGTGCAGGCGGCAGGCGTGAACTACCCCGACGCGCTGATGGTGATGGGGCAGTATCAGGTCAAGCCGCCCCTGCCCTTCACGCCTGGCGCGGAGGCCGCCGGGGTCATCGCAGCGGTGGGCGAGGGCGTCACGCACCTGCGGCCCGGCCAGCGGGCAGTGGCCTTTACGGGCACGGGAGCCTTTGCCGAGAAGCTGCTCGCGCCCGCCCCGGTCGTGATGCCACTGCCGGACGGGCTGGATGTGGCCGTGGCGGCGGGCCTGCCGCTGGCCTACGGCACCTCGATGCACGCGCTGGTGGACCGGGCACAGCTCAAAGAGGGCGAGACGCTGCTGGTGCTGGGCGCGGCGGGTGGCGTGGGGCTGGCGGCGGTGATGATTGGCAAGGCACTGGGGGCGCGCGTGATTGCGGCGGCCAGCACGGAAGAGAAGCTGGACCTCTGCCGCGAACACGGCGCGGACGAGACGCTGAACTACACCACGGGGGACCTGCGGGAACGCCTCAAGGCACTGACGGGGGGCAAGGGGCCAGATGTCATCTTCGACCCAGTGGGGGGCGACCTCGCGGAACCGGCCTTCCGCTCCATCGGCTGGGGCGGGCGGTATCTGGTGGTGGGCTTCGCGGGCGGTGAGATTCCCCAGCTGCCGCTGAACCTGCCGCTGCTGAAAGGGGCCTCGCTGGTGGGCGTGTTCTGGGGCGAGTTCGCCCGGCGTGACCCGCGAGCCAACGCCCGCAACATGGCCCGGCTGCTGGGCTGGGTGGCAGACGGCACGGTCAGGCCGCTGGTCAGCGAACGCTACCCGCTGGAGCGCACCCCGGAGGCCCTGCGCGCCCTGCTGGAGCGCCGCGTGACCGGCAAAGTGGTGGTCACGCCTTGACCGCGCCGCCCACCCCGGGGCAGGCCGTCACCTTCTACACGACGGCGGAACTCGCGCGCGAGGCGGGCGTGACACGGCGGACGGTGATGCACTACGCCGAGCTGGGGCTGCTGACACCCGACCAGGTCACGGCGTCGGGCCGCTCTCTCTACGGTCCCTACGCGCTGCGGCTCCTGCGCGACGTGATGGACCTGCGTGCGCTGGGCGTGCCGCTCGACGAGGCGCGCGACATGGTCACGCTGCGCCGCGCCACCCACACGCTAGACGGCACCTACCGCCGCGACTGGACGCGCGCGGACATTCCCCTCAGCGACGAGCGGCTGCGCGTCATCCACGCCCGGCTGCGGCTGCTGCAAGACGCGTACGCGCGGCAGGCGGAGGGCCTGGCCCGCTTCGACCGCTGGCTGACCAAGCGGTTTACCGGGGGGGACGTGGAACCGCTGGGCCTGGAGCCGGATGGGGAGGAGACAGGCTGACAGGCAGACATCTCCCCGCCCCATGCGGGCACGGGCGACTTACACTCCTCGGGTGACGCCCGATTCCGCCGCTCCCTCTCTGCCCCGACCCGCCGCACGGGGTGAACTGACCGCCCTCGTCCGGCTGGCGGGGCCGGTCGTCGTGTCGCAGTTCGCGTCCAATGCGCTGATGCTGGTGAGCACGGCAGTGATCGGGCGGCTGGGGGAGGCGGAACTGGCGGCGGCGGCCTACGCGAACGCCACCTATTCCCTGGTGTTCATGGTGCTGCTGGGCATGATGCTGGCGGTGGGGCCGCGGGTGGCGCAGGCCCACGGCGCGGGCGACCGGGTCGGCGTGGCGCGGGCGATGCGGGGCGGGTTGCTGCTGGCGCTGCTGCTGGCGGCCCTCGCGTTGCCGCTGATGTGGGGCCTGGCGGCGCGGCTCCCGGCCCTTGCGCCGGAGGGCATCCGGGCCGACCTCGCGGCCACGTACCTGCGGGTCTACGCGCTGGGGTTGCCGCCGCTGCTGGCCTTTACCGCGCTGCGCGGCACGCTGGAGGGGACCGGCCAGCCGCGCACCGTCACGGCGGTGGCCCTGGGAGGGGTCGCGCTGGTCTCCCTGCTCAGTCCGGCGCTGGCCTTCGGCTGGGGGCCGCTGCCCACGCTGGGGCTGGCGGGAGCGGCGGCGGCGAGTGCCCTGACTGCCTGGGGAACGGCGCTCACGCTGCTGCCCGTGGCGCTGCGGCGTGCCCCACAGGTGGCCGGCCTGGGTCGTCGGCGCTCAGAGGTGCGCGCCCTGCTGGCCCTCGGCTGGCCCATCGGCCTGACGCTGGGGGCAGAGGGCGGCATGTTCAGCGTGACGGCGCTGCTGATGGCCCGCTTCGGCGCGGAGGCCCTCGCGGCGCACAACGTCGCGCTTCAGGTCATCACGGCGGTGTTCATGCTGCCGCTGGGACTGGCGACCGCCACGGGTATCCGGGTCGCGCACGCGGCGGGCGCGGGGGACCGGGCCGGGGCGCGCCGCGCCGGGCTGACCGGCATCGGCCTCGCGGCGGGCGTGATGCTGGCCTTTGCCCTGCTCGAACTGCTCGCGCCGCGGCTGGTGCTGGGCGTGTTCGTCAGTGTGGGGGACCCACGCAATGCCGCGCTGGTGGGCACCGCGACCGTCCTGCTGTCTATCGCCGCGCTGTTTCAGACGATGGACGGGGTACAGGTCACGGCGAACGCGGCCCTGCGCGGCCTGCATGACACCCGCTGGCCGCTGCTGATCTCGCTGCTCTCCTACTGGGTGGTGGGGCTGGGCATCGGGGCACTGCTGGCCTTCCCGCTGGGGCTGGGGCCGCGCGGGCTGTGGTTCGGCCTGACGGCAGGCCTGTTCACGGCGGCGGGCGCGCTGCTGACGCGCTTCCTGCGCCGGACCCGGCCCGCACCCTCACTGGGCTGAGCGCAGGTCCGTCACTCGCCGGAGCTTGCCGCCCTCGCTGCGGGGCAGGCTGCCGGGTTCGCACAGGTCGCAGGTCACGGTCACGCCGACCTGCACCTTCACCAGCCGCTCGATCTCGTCACGCAGGGCGGGCGCGCGGTCCCCGCTCTCCACGCGCAGGGTGAGGTCGTCGCGGGTGCCAGTGCGGGTCAGGACCACGTGGTAGTGCGGGCTGACCTGCCCCATCCCCACCAGCACGGCCTCCAGTTGCGTCGGGTAGACGTTCACGCCACGCAGGATGATCAGGTCGTCGGCCCGCCCGCGAATCTGATCCATGCGCCGGAAGGTGCGCCCGGTCGTGTTCGCCTCCGGAAGCAGCCGGGTGATGTCGCCCGTCCAGTAGCGCAGCACGGGCAGGGCGGTGCGGGTCATGGACGAGAGGACCAGCACGCCGTACTCGCCGTCGGGAAGCACCTCGCCCGTCTCGGGGTCCACGATTTCCGGGTAGAAGTGGTCCTCCCAGAGGTAGCTGCCCCGCTGCTCGGCCGCGTCCTCGTTGCTGACGCCGGGGCCGATGATTTCCGACAGGCCGTAGATGTTGGTGGCGGTAACGCCCAGGCGGGCTTCCACCTCGCGGCGCGTCTTCTCGGTCCAGGGTTCGGCCCCCAGCACCGCGTACCGCAGCGAGAGGTCTTCCGGGCGCACCCCCTGCCGCGCGAAGGCGTCGGCCAGCACCAGCGCGTAGCTCGGCGTGCAGGCGATGACTTCCGGCTCCAGGTCCAGAATCAGCCCCACCTGCCGCTCGGTGCCGCCGCCCGACACGGGCACGGTATTCAGCCCCAGGCGCTCGGCCCCGCCGTGCAGCCCCAGCCCCCCGGTAAAGAGGCCGTAGCCGTAGGCGTTGTGAAAGGTCATGCCGGGCCGCGCCCCCGCCGCGTGGAGGCTGCGCGCGACCACCTCCGCGAACACGTCCAGGTCGTTCTCGTCGTAGGCGACGACGGTGGGCTTGCCGGTGGTGCCGCTGCTGGCGTGGAGGCGGCGGAGCTGCTCGCGGGGCACGGCGGTCAGGCCCAGCGGGTAGTTGTCGCGCAGGTCGCTCTTGCGGGTCAGCGGAAAGCGGGCCAGGTCGGAAAGGGTCCACAGGTCGTCCGGGGTCACGCCCGCCGCCGCGAACTTCGCGCGGTAGGCGGGGACGTGTTCAAACTGCCGGGCCACCATGTCACGCAGCCGCGCGAGTTGCAGGGCGCGCAGGTCGGGCAGGGGCATGGCTTCAAGGTCGGGCTGGAACATCGTTCCTCCATTCAACCAGAGCGTCGGGGTCCCCGACCACCTTGCCGGGATTGAGCAGGCCGAGGGGGTCCAGCAGGGCCTTCACGTCCCGCATCACGTCCAGGGCCTCCCCGTGCTCGGCGCGCAGGTAGGGGCGTTTGCGCAGGCCCACGCCGTGTTCGCCCGTGCAGGTGCCGCCGACGGCGATGGCATGTGCGGCGAGGTCGTGCAGCACGTGGTCGATGCGTGCCCAGGTCCCGCTGTCCTGCGGCGGCGCGTGCATCAGCAGGTGCAGGTTCCCGTCCCCGATGTGGCCCACCAGCGGTGCGGTCAGGTCGGCCCCCTCCAGCAGGTGCAACGCGAGGGCCACGGTGTCGCCCAGCGCGGGGAGGGGCACGCACACGTCCCCGATGCGGGTGGCGTGGCCGGGCCAGGCGGCGCGCAGCGCGTCATAGACCCCGTGGCGGGCGGCCCACAGCGCACTCTGGGCTTCGGGCGTGCGGGCCTCGCCCACCACCTGCCCGCCGTGCAGCTCCGCCGCCTCGCGCAGCAGGGCGAGCTGGGCCTCCACGTCGGCCCCGTCGCGGCCCGCCACCTCGGCCCAGAGGGTCGGGGCCTCCGGGTCGTGACGGTCGCGGTGGCGGTTCACGGCGCGGACGGTCGCGGCGTCCACGAACTCCAGCCGCTCGGGCGTGACGCCCAGGCCGCGCACCGTCACGCTCGCCAGCACGGCGGCCCCCACGTCGGGAAACGCGAGTTGCACACTGGCCGTGGCGGGCGGGAGCGGATGCAGCCGCAGCGTGAGCGCCGTGATGACCCCCAGGGTGCCCTCCGAGCCGATGAACAGGTGCTTCAGCGCATACCCGCTGCTGCTCTTGCGGGCGGCGCTCCCCAGGGTCAGGACCCGGCCGTCAGTCAGGGCGACCCGCAGCGCCGCGACGTTCTCACGCATTCCGCCGTAGCGGACGGTGGTGGTCCCGCTCGCGTTGGTAGATGCCATACCACCTAGGCTGGCGTCCGCGCCGGGGTCCACCGGAAAGAACAGGCCGTGCGGGCGCAGGCGGCGGTTCAGCGCGACCCGGCGCACCCCCGGCCCGACCGCCACGGTAAAGCCGACCGGGTCCACCTCGCCCACGGTGTCCAGGCCGCCCAGGTCCAGGGAAATGGCCCCCGGCATGGGCAGCACGGCCCCTTCCAGGCTGGTCCCCGCTCCCCAGGGCGTGAGCGGAACTCCGAACTCACGGGCCACTGCGAGCGTGGCAAGCACGTCCGCCTCGCTGGCTGCGAACACCACCGCGCCGGGGGTGCAGGTGTAAGGCGTGCCCTCGTCGTGTGCGTGGGCGTTCAAGTCGCCAGGTTGAAGGCTGACCCGTTCGCCCAGCCGCTCCAGCAGAGCGGCCTGCCAGTCCCCCTTGCTCTCCGTCAATGCTCCACCCTCCTTTCACGCAGGCCTTGCAGAGGGTGGGGCCGGGCCACCCTCGCCCGGCCCCGCCGCCTTTTCCCCGGACTTATACGGATTCCGTCCAATTCCTGAACAGTCGGGAGGGCACCGCCTGTTCATCCATCTCCCGGAATCCGCCCTTGTTCCTTCTCCCTCTGGTCGGATTTCCGGGTGTTTTCAACACCCTTTAATCGGAATCAGTATTACTTGATCAGCTTCCAGGTGCCGTTCACGACCTGCACCATCACGCGGCTGCGGGCATCCAGGCCCAGGTGGTCCTGGGGGCCGTAGTTGAAGATGCCGTGGGCACCGATCACGTTGCGGGTGCCTTCCAGGGCGTCACGCAGGGCGGCGCGGAACTCGGGCGTGCCGGGCTTGGCCTTTTTCAGGGCCACCGGGAGGGCCTTTTGCAGAATCAGGCCCGCGTCCCACATGTGCGCGCCGAAGGTGCTGACCGAGTCCTTGCCGTACTTGCTCTCGTAGGCCTGCATGTAGTTCAGGCCCACCCGGCGCGTGGGGTTGGTCGCGGGAAGCTGGTCGGCCACCAGCACCGGCCCGGCGGGCAGGATGGCCCCTTCCACGTCCTTGCCGCCCACGCGCAGGAAGTCGGCGTTGGCGACCCCGTGCGTCTGGTAGATCTTGCCCGTGTAGCCCCGGTCCCCCAGGGTCCGTTGCGGCAGCACGGCGGGCACGCCGGACGCGCCGATCAGCACGGCGTCGGGGCGGGCGGCCATCACCTTGAGAATCTGGCCGGTCACGCTGGTGTCGCTGCGGCCATAGCGTTCGGTGGCGACCACCTTGATGCCGCGCGCCGCCGCGTTCTTCTGGAGTTCCGCGAGCCAGCCCTCGCCGTAGGCGTCGTTGAAGCCGATGTAGCCCACCGTCTTGACACCGTTTTGCGCCATGTGCTGTGCGATGGCGGCGGCCATCAGGGCGTCGGTCTGCGGGGTCTTGAACACCCAGGCCCGGCGCGCGTCCACCGGCTTGATGATCGCTTCCGAGGCCGCGAGGCTGATCATGGGCACCTTCGCCTCGGACACCACGTCGATCATGGCGAGCGAGGCGGGCGTGGTGGTTGTGCCGATGATCAGGTCCACCTTGCCGTCCTGGATCAGCTTGCGGGCGGCGGTGACGGCGGCGGTCGTGTCGGAGGCGTCGTCGAGGATGGTGTAGACGATCTTCTGGCCGCCGATAGTCTGCGGCAGCAGCGCGACCGTGTTCTTCTCGGGAATGCCCAGGCTGGCCGCCGGGCCGGTCGAGGAGACGATCACGCCCACCCGCACGTCTGCCAGAGCCAGCGACGAGGAGGCGAGCAGGGCGGTCAGGAGCAGTCGGGTGGGCCTTTGCATGGGTGAACCTCCACGGGAGCCGCCGCGCCGGGTGGGCCGGACGGGGCAAGGGGCTTTGGCTTGTGCTTGCGCGAATGGTAGCAGAAAGCCCTGCCCGGCAAACGGGCGTTCGGCGGCCAGGGACGGCGCGGACCGGGCAAAAGCGGCGGGGCGAGGAATCTCTCCCCCGCCCCACTCCAGGCTCACCGCCTCAGCGTACAGTCCGCTCCTCCCAGCCCAGCCGCCCGGACACCTGGGCCGCCGCGCGGGTCATGCGGGCCGCCATCTCCGGAATCTGCTGGGCACTGAAACGGGAGGTGGGGGCCGACACGCTCAGGGACGCCACCACCTGACCGGTCCCGTCGCGGACGGGGACGGCCACGCAGCGCACGCCCAGCTCGCGTTCCTCGTTGTCGAGGCTGTAGCCCTGCTCGCGCACGCGCCCGAGTTCGCCCAGCAGGGCGGGCAGGGTGGTGATCGAGTGCGGCGTGTAGGCCGGGTAGGGGCCGTCGCCCACCTTCTGCCGCACGTCCTGCTCGGGCCGCCAGGCCAGCAGCACCTTGCCGACGCCCGAGCAGTGCAGCGGCGCGCTGTCGCCCAGGTGCGCGAACATCCGCACCAGTTGCCGCCCCTCCACCTGATGCACGTACACGGCCTCGGTGTCGTACAGGACAGCCAGATTCACCGTCTCGTTCAGGTCGGCCACCAGGGCGTCCATCTCGGGCTGGGCCGCGCCGATCAGGTTGCTGCGCTCGGCAAAGGCGAGGCCCACCTGGTAGGCGCGCAGGCCCACGCTGAACAGCCCGGTCTGTTCCTCCCATTCCACGAAGCCCTGTTGCCGCAGGGTTTCGAGCAGGCGGTAGGTGGTGCTGACCGACAGCCCCACCTGCCGGGCGATCTGGCTGAGCGGCGCGCGGCGCAGCTCCTTGAGGGCCAGCAGGACCAGCAGCCCGCGCTCCAGGGTGCGGACGCTGCCGGTTTCACCGCTGCGGGTGCGGCCTGGTTTTTGCCGTGTGGTCGTGGTCATAGGTGTCCTGGGTGAGGGGAGAGGGTCCGCACGCCGGGCAGAGACGCGCCGGGCACGGACCGCTCTGGAAGGGGCTTCATACGGATTCCGTCCAATTCCTGAACAGTCGGGAGGGCACCGTCTGTTCATCCATCTCCCGAAATCCGACCTTGTTCCTTCTCCCTCTGGTCGGATTTCCGGGTGTTTTCAACACCCTTCAATCGGAATCAGTATCAGGCGAGTTCGCGGTACGCGGGCAGGGTCAGGAACTCGGCCAGCGGCGAGCGGGTGGCGACTTCCTTGAACAGCCGTCCGGCGTCCGTATAGTCGGGGCCGAGCTTCTCCAGTTCCTCGGCAAAGAGGGTGTCCAGCAGCTCGGGCGTGAGGGTGCGGCCGTCTTCCAGCTTCACCCCGTGGTGCAGCCACTGCCAGAGCTGGGCGCGGCTGATCTCGGCGGTCGCGGCGTCCTCCATCAGGTTGTGGATCGGCACCGCGCCCCGGCCCTGGAGCCAGGCGGCGAGGTACTGGATGCCCACACTGATGTTCGTCCGCACGCCCGCCTCGGTGATGCTGCCGTCCGGCGGGGTGAGGAGGTCCGCCGCCGTCACCTGGAGGTCGGCCTGCTTGCCCGAGTCGATCTGGTTGGGCGCGGGCATCAGGCGGTCGAAGACCTCGGTCGCCAGCTCCACCATGCCGGGGTGCGCGACCCAGGTGCCGTCGTGGCCGTTGGTCGCCTCGCGTTCCTTGTCGGCGCGGACCTGCTCGAAGGCACGCTCGTTGGCGGCCGGGTCGTTCTTGACGGGAATAAAGGCGCTCATGCCGCCGATGGCGGGGGCACCACGCTTGTGGCAGGTCTGCACGGCCAGCTTGGAGTAGTTCGCCATCATCGGCGTCGCCATCGTGACCTGGGCGCGGTCGGGCAGAATCCGGTCGTCACGGTTGCGGAGCTTCTTGATGTAAGAAAAAATGTAGTCCCAGCGCCCGCTGTTCAGGCCCGCCGAGTGCTCACGCAGCTCGTACAGAATCTCGTCCATCTCGAAGGCGGCCAGGATCGTCTCGATCAGCACCGTCGCGCGGATGGTGCCGCGCGGCACGCCGAGGGTGTCCTCGGTGTAGGTAAACACATCGTTCCACCAGCGCGCCTCCAGGTGGCTTTCGAGCTTGGGGATGTAGAAGTAGGTGCCGCTGCCCCGGTTCAGACGCTCCTGCATGTTGTGGAAGGCGTACAGGCCGAAGTCGAACAGCGGGCCGCTCATCGTTTCGCCGTCCACCGTGACATGCTTTTCCGGCAGGTGCAGGCCGCGCGGGCGCACCAGCAGCATGGCGGGCTTGTCGTTCAGGCGGTAGCTCTTGCCGCCCTGCTCCAGCGAAATGGTGCCGCGCACCGCGTCACGCAGGTTGCTCTGGCCCTCCACCATGTTCTCCCAGGTGGGGCTGCTGGCGTCCTCGAAATCGGCCATGAACATCCGCGCGCCGCTGTTGAGCGCGTTGATGATCATCTTGCGGTCCACCGGGCCGGTAATTTCCACCCGGCGGTCCTGCAGGTCGGCGGGCAGCGGCGCGATCTTCCAGTCGCCCGCGCGGATGTCGGCCGTGTCGGGCAGAAAGTCGGGCAGCTCGCCCGCGTCCAGCCGCGCCTGCCGCTCCTCCCGCGCCGCGAGCAGGTCACGGCGGCGGGCATCGAAGCGCCGGTGCAGGTCGGCCACAAAGGCCAGCGCCTCCGGTGTCAGAATCTCGGCGGACGCCGCCTGAACGGGAGCGGTGAGGGTCATGCCGGTGGGAAGTTGCAGGGTCGTGGTCACGGGAATCTCCTGGGGAAACGGGGAGGCGAACGGAAATTTTACCTGATGAAGATTATTTCCATTTTAGCGGAAGCCCCTCAGGAGTGAAACCCGGAAAAGCGTCTCTTTGTCAGTAACGGGGCAGGGGTCCGCACCAAGGCGGGACGGCTGCCTCCCCGCTTCAGCCGCCCCGTCCTGCTCCCCCCGCCCCCTACTCCACGAGGAGCGCGCGGTAGTCATTGAGGTTGTGCCCACTGGGGCCGGTGATCAGGGCGTCTCCCAGGGCCGCGAAGAAGGAGCCGGAGTCGTTGCGGGCCAGGAAGTCACGGGGGTCGAGGTTCTGGGCGTGGGCGCGGGCCAGCGAATCCGGCGTCAGAAAGGCCCCCGCCGCGTCGCTGTTGCCGTCGATCCCGTCGGAACCGGCGGAGAGGGCGTACACGCCCCGCTCGCCCAGGGTCTCCAGCAGCCACAGCGCGAACTCCTGGTTGCGCCCGCCGCGCCCCTCGCCGCGCACGGTGACGGTGGCTTCCCCGCCGGAGAGCAGCACCAGCGGTCCCTGAAAGGGCGTGCCGTAGCTGCGGATGCTCTGCACCAGCGAGGCGTGGAAGCCGGCCAGATCGCGCGCCTCTCCCGCGAAGGTGTCGGAGAGGATCACCGAGCGGACCCCCCGCGCCCCGAAGAACTGCTGCGCGGCCTCCAGCAGCACCCGGTTCGAGCCGATGACGGTGTTCTCGACGTGGGGCAGCTCGCCGGGCTTGGGCGTCTCGGGGAGGTCGCCCCGCGCGCCCGAGGACAGGTGGGCGCGGGCCTCCGGAGCCGCAATCCCGTAACGGTCCAGCACGGCCAGGGCGTCCGCGAAGGTGGTCGCATCCGGCACGGTGGGACCGCTGGCGATCACGGAAGGGTCGTCTCCAATCACGTCCGAGATCAGCAGGGCACGCACCTGGGCGCGGGTCGCCTGCGCCAGCCGCCCCCCCTTGACCTGCGAGAGGTGCTTGCGGACGGCATTGATCTCCTCGATGGCCGCCCCCGCGCGCAGCAGGTCGCGGGTCAGTGCCTGCTTCTGCGCCAGCGTGACGCCCCAGGGGGCACTCAGGAGTGCGCTGCCGCCCCCCGAGACGAGGACCAGCAGCCGCGCACCTTCCGGCAACGCACGCACCCGCGCGAGCGCCTGTTCGGCGGCCGAGGTGCTGTTCTCGTCGGGGACGGGGTGGCTGCCCGGCAGCACCTCGGCCCCCTCCGGGACGCTGAGGTCCGGCGTGCCCAGCGGCGGCACCGCCAGGCCCGGCACGCCAGGATAGGCTTCCAGCGCGGCGCGCAGCATCGGCAGGGCCGCCTTGCCAAAGGCCAGCACGAAGTCGGGACGCGGGCCGGTCAGGTAGGGGGCCAGCAGCCGGGCAGGGGCCACCGCCTCCAGCGCCGAGCGGTAGCTGCCCTCCAGCAGGGCGCGCAGGTCGGTCTGCGGCACCGCCTGGTCAGGCGCACTCATCTCAGTCCAGCCCGGCGAGCTGCGCGTACAGCACCGCGAGGCCCGAATGGTCGAGGTCGCCCATGCCCTGCGCAATCATGGAGTTCATCAGTTCGGCGGCGGTCGCGGTGGCAAAAAGCGGCACGGCCTGCTCGCGGCCCGCCTCCAGTGCGAGGCGCAGATCCTTGCGGTGCAGGTTGATGCGGAAGCCCGGCTGGAAGTTGCCGTCCAGAATGCGCTGCCCGTGCAGGTCCAGAATGCGGCTCTGGGCAAAGCCGCCCAGCAGCGCCTCGCGGACCCGCGCTCCGTCCACACCGCTCTTGCGCGCCAGGGTGAGCGCCTCGGCCACCGCCTGGATGGTCAGGGCCACGACGATCTGGTTGCAGATCTTGGTGACCTGTCCGGCTCCGGGGCCGCCGATGTACACGATGTTCTTGCCGACCGCCTCGAACACCGGGCGGGCACGCCCGAAGGCTTCCTCGCTGCCGCCCACCATGATGCTGAGGGTGGCCTGCTCCGCGCCGACCTGTCCGCCGGATACGGGCGCGTCGAGGGCCTCGGCCCCCTTCTGTTGCAGCGCCTCCGCCACCTTGCGGGCCGTGCTGGGGGCCACGCTGCTCATGTCGATGTACAGGCTGCCCGGCTTCAGGCCCTCTGCCACGCCGTTCTCGCCCAGCACGACTTCTTCCACCTGGGGGCTGTCGGGCAGCATGGTGATCACGATGTCACTCTGCTCGGCCACCTCGCGGGCGGTGCGGGCCACCTGCGCCCCCTCGGCGGCGAGGGCCTGTTCCGGCTCGGGGTGCAGGTTGTTCACGGTGAGGGCGTACCCCGCCCTGATCAGGTTGCGGGCCATCGGCAGCCCCATGATCCCGAGTCCGATAAAGCCGATACGTTCCTTGCCTGTCGTCATTTGTTCAGCACTCCTTCCCTGAGGGCCTGCATCCAGGCCAGCGAACTCACAGTGTCCCCCTCGGGGATGTATTCCAGACCCACGTACCCGCCGTACCCCGCCCGGTCCAGCGCGGCCAGCACGAAGGGGTAATTGATTTCCCCGGTGCCCGGCTGATGGCGGCCCGGCACGTCCGCGAGCTGCACGTGCGCGATCCGGTCTTGCAGGCGGCGGAAGGTGTCGAGCAGTTGCCCCTCGGTACGCTGCTGATGGTAGAGGTCGTACTGGATGCGGAGGTTGTCCGCCCCCACCTCCTCGATCAGCGCCGCGGCCTGATCGGGCGTGCGCAGGAAGAAGCCGGGAATATCGTGCGGGTTGATAGGCTCGACCAGCAGCGTGACGCCGACCCGGCCCAGCTCGGAGGCGGCGTGGCGCAGGTTCTCCACCAGCACACGGCGGGCCTCGCCCTCGTCCGCCCCGGCGGGGAGCTTGCCGACCAGGCAGTTCACCAGGGGCGGGGCGTCCTCGCTGCGCAGCGCCTCCACGTAGGTCAGCGCCCGCGTCACGCCCTGGCGAAACTCCTCCTGGCGATCCGGCAGCACGGCGATGCCGCGCTCCCCAGCCTCCCAGTTCCCGGCGGGCAGGTTGAACAGCACCTGCCGCAGCCCGTGCTCCTGAAGCTGCTCGCGCAGTTCCTCCGGCGAGTAGGGATAGGGAAACATGTACTCGACGGCCTCGAACCCCGCCTGACGTGCGGCGGCGAACCGCTCCAGGAAGGGCTTTTCCTGAAACAGCATGGTGAGATTGGCAGCAAATTGGGTCATAGGTACCTCTACAGGGGTGAGGGTTTAGGTCTTTTCCTAACGCCTAATCCCTAACCCCTTCCCCCTCAATCCAGCATCGCGATCGCCGTCGGCGCGTCCTGCCGGGCGTTCTCGGCCAGTTCCTCGAACTCGGTGATGTTGTTGATCTCGGTGCCCATGCTGATGTTGGTCACGCGCTCCAGGATCACCTCCACCACCACCGGCACGCGGTGCTCGCGCATCAGGTCGCGGGCCTTCTCGAAGGCGGGCAGGATGTCGTCGGGGTTAAAGACACGCAGTGCCTTGCAGCCCAGGCCCTCCACCACCTTGAGGTGGTCCACCCCGTAGCCGTTCACCTCGGGCGAGTTGATGTTCTCGAAGGAGAGCTGCACCTGATAGTCCATGTCGAAGCCGCGCTGCGACTGCCGGATCAGGCCCAGGTAGGAGTTGTTCACGAGCACCTGGAGGAAGGGTAGGTTGAACTGTGCCCCCACCGCCAGTTCCTCGATCATGAACTGGAAGTCGTAGTCGCCCGACAGGGCCACCACCTCGGCGTCGGGGCAGGCGGCGGCCACGCCCAGCGCGGCGGGCACGGTCCAGCCCAGCGGCCCGGCCTGACCGGCGTTGATCCAGTGGCGCGGCTTGTAGACGTGCAGGAACTGCCCGCCCGCGATCTGCGACAGGCCGATGGTGGTGACGTAGGTCACGTCGCGCCCGAAGGCCTTGTTCATTTCCTCGTAGACGCGCTGGGGCTTGATCGGCACGTTGTCGTAGTGCGTCTTGCGCAACAGGGTGGCCTTGCGCTCGCGGCAGGATTCGGCCCACTCGCCGCGGTCCTTCAGCTTCCCGGCGGCGCGCCACTCGCGGGCCACCTCGACGAACAGTTCCAGCGCGGCCTTCGCGTCACTGACGATGCCGTAGTCGGGGCCGAACACGCGCCCGATCTGGGTGGGTTCGATGTCCACGTGGACGAACTTGCGCCCTTCCGTGTACACGTCCAGCCCGCCGGTGTGACGGTTGGCCCAGCGGTTGCCGACGCCCAGGACGAAGTCGGAGGCCAGCAGCGTGGCGTTGCCGTAGCGCTGCGAGGTCTGGAGGCCCACCATGCCCGCCATCAGCGGGTGGTCGTCGGGGATGGTGCCCCAGCCCATCAGGGTGGGAATCACGGGCACGCCGGTCAGCTCGGCAAAGGTCTGGAGCAGGTCCGAGGCGTCCGCATTGACCACGCCGCCGCCCGACACGATCAGCGGGCGCTCGGCCTCGCCCAGCATGGTCATCGCCTTTTCGATCTGGGCGCGGGTCGCGGCGGGCTTGTAGACGGGCAGCGGCGAGTACGTCTCGGGGTCGAACTCGATCTCGGCCATCTGCACGTCGAAGGGCAGGTCGATCAGCACGGGACCGGGGCGACCCGAGCGCATCAGGTGGAAGGCCTGCTGGAAGACGCGCGGCACCAGCGCGGGTTCGCGCACCGTCACGGCCATCTTGGTGACGGGCTTGGCGATGCTCTCGATGTCCACCGCCTGGAAGTCTTCCTTGTAGAGGCGCGCGCGGGGGGCCTGGCCGGTGATGCACAGGATCGGCACACTGTCAGCTATCGCCGCGTACAGGCCGGTGATCATATCCGTCCCGGCGGGGCCGCTGGTGCCGATGCACACGCCGATATTCCCGGCTTTGGCGCGGGTGTAGCCGTCGGCCATGTGCGAGGCCCCCTCCACGTGGCGGGCCAGGACGTGGTTGATTCCACCCAGCTTGCGCAGCGCGGCATACAGCGGGTTGATGGCGGCTCCTGGCACCCCGAAGGCGGTTTCCACACCTTCCAGGCGCAACACGTGCACGGCGGCCTCGACCGCAGTCATCTTCGGCATCTTGGTTTCCTCCTTGGAAGGCAGCGTAAGTGGCTTTCCATCTTTTGTCAATCTATAGAAGTATTTTTCAACATATAGCAAAAAGAGGATGTCAGACTGCCGTAGAGAATGGAGGCCTGTTCCCACCTGACTCTCCACACCGAAGGGCACCCGCACCTCCTCCGATGAAAGAGTTCTTCTGTTCTCCACCCCAACTGACCTCTGGAGCAAACAGGAGAAACGGTGCGCCGAAGTGGTACGATGGTCAAAATACTTCGTTGTCTATATTCCTCTCTACGGAAAACCTTTCTACTTTTTGACAAATACAGTGCGAGCGTGTTACACCCTCCTTACCGTTCCCGCCCCTCGTCCCACCCCCTGGAGACCCCCGTGATCACACCCGGTACTGACCTGGCCCGCACCCTGGAGGCCCTGTTCGCGGAGCGCAGGCGCACGCTGCTCTCGGGCCGCCGCGACTGGACGCCCGGCTTCGACCCGCGGACCGCCGCCATCCGTCAGGGCGACTGGCAGGTGGCCCCCCCGCCCGCCGAACTGCGCGCCCGGCAGGTGGAGCAACTGGTGGAACCCAGCGACGCGGCGGCCATCGAGTCGGCCCTGGCGGCCGGACCCGACGCGCTGATCTTCGATTTCGACGACACCTTCTCCCCCACCCCGCAGAATGTCCGCGCGGGGCATGCGAACCTGCGCAGCCTGCCCAGGACGGGTGGCCCCCTCCCCATGACGCGGCCCCGGCCCCTCTACATGGAGGACGCGGAGGGCGGCAGCGCCAGCATCCGCGACCTGGCCGCCTTCGTGGAGGCGTTCGCGGGGCGGGAGACGCTGTACGTGTACCTTCCCAAGCTGGAGTTTCCCGCCGAGGCCGAGTTCTGGCAGGACCTGCTGGCGGAAACCGAGCGCCTCACGGGGCGCGAGCCGAACAGCCTGCGCGTCTGCATCCAGATTGAAACGCTGCCCGGTGCCTTTTACGCCGACGAGCTGCTGTACGCGCTGCGGGGGCGGGCCTTCGGGCTGAACGCCGGGCGCTGGGATTACGTGTTCAGCGCGGTGAAGTGGCTGGGCGAGAACCATCGTTTCTGCCTGCCCGAACGCGGTGAGCTGAACATGGGGCAGCCGTCCATGCAGGCCTACGAGCAGAACCTGGCCCGCGTGTGCGCCCGCCGGGGGGCGCAGGCCATTGGCGGCACGGCGGCCCTCGCCCCCGACCCCGCCGACCCCGAACCCGCCCTCGCGGTGGTCCGCGCCGACAAGGAACGCGAGGCGTCACAGGGCTTTGTCGCCGCCTGGGCCGGACTGCCGGACCTGATTCCCACCGTCCGCGCCGTGTTCCAGTCCGCGCCGCCCGCCTCACCGCCCGCGCCGAAACCGGAAGAGGAGGTCGCGGCGGAACTGCTGGCCTTTCCCCGCGCGGCAGAGGTGCCGCTTTCCGCCGTGCGGGAGGCCATCGGCGTGACGACGGACTATTTCCGGGCCTGGCTGGCGGGGCAGGGCGTCATCGTGCGGAAGAATCGGGTGGAGGACACCGCCACCGCCGAACTCGCCCGCGCGCAACTGTGGCAGTGGGTGCATCACCGCATTCCGCTGGAGGGCGGCGAGGCGCTCACCCCGGAATACTTTGAGGCGCTGCTGGCCGACTCTACGGATCCGCGGGAACCTGCCGCCCGGCTGCTGCGCGCGCTGGTCCTGTCAGGAACGTGCCCGCCCTTCTTCCCCGCTGCCGCCCGCACCCTCGACGAGGTTTCCCCCGCATGACGACTTCCCAGCCCGCCCACGAACTGACCGACCTGGCCCAGCGCACCCTCACCTGCTGCGCGGACATTGCCGCCTGTACCGAGGAACCTGGCCAGATTACCCGCACCTTCCTGTGCGCGCCGATGCACGACGCCCACGCCCGGCTGGACGCCTGGGCCGCCGCGCTGGGCCTCCAGACCCGCGAGGACGCCGCCGGAAACTGGCGCGCCACCCGCCGCAGCGACCGCGAGGGTGCCCGCACCCTGGTGATCGGCTCGCACCTCGACAGCGTGCCCAACGCGGGCGCGTATGACGGCGTGCTGGGCGTGGTGCTGGGGTTGAGCCTGCTGGACGCGCTGAAGGACACACCCCTCCCCTACCACGTCGAACTCGTGGGCTTCAGCGAGGAGGAAGGCGTGCGCTTCAGCGTGCCCTTTATCGGCAGCCGGGCGCTGCTGGGGACCGCCGAGGAACTGCTGACCGTGACCGACGCGCAGGGCAAAACGGTCGCGCAGGCCATCACCGAGTACGGGCTGGACGTGGGGCAGCTCGCGGAGGCGCAGCTCCGGGAGGACGTGCTGGGCTACCTGGAGATGCACATCGAGCAGGGGCCGGTGCTGGAGGCCGAGGACCGCTCGCTGGCGGCGGTGCATGCCATCGCCGGGCAGTCCCGGCTGAACTTCACCTTCAGCGGCAAGGCCAACCACGCGGGCACCACGCCCATGCACCTGCGCCGTGACGCGCTGGCGGGCGCGAGTGCCTTCGTGCTGGCCGCCGAGAACCTGGCGCGCAACACGCCCGGCCTGGTCGCCACGGTCGGCGCGCTGCGGCCGCTGCCCGGCGCGAGCAACGTGATTCCCGGCGAGGTGCAGTTCACGCTGGACCTCCGCCACGCGCAGGACGAGGTGCGGGAGGGGGCGCTGGCGCGGCTTCTGGCCGAAGCGCAGCAGCTCGCGGAGGCACGCGACCTCACCTTCACCTCCGAGGTCCGGCTGGAGGAACCGGCCACCCCGATGGACCCCGCCCTCACGGAGCTGCTGGGGGAAGCGCTCGCCGCCGAGGGCCACGTCTCCACCCCGATGGTCAGCGGCGCGGGACACGACGCGATGTTGCTGGGCCACACCTGGCCCGCCACCATGCTCTTTCTGCGCAGCCCCGGCGGCCTGAGCCACCACCCCGACGAGGCCGTGCGGGGGGAGGACGTGGAGGCGGCCCTGCGCGTGGGCACCCGCTTCCTGCACCTTCTCGCCGAGCGGGAGGAGGCACGCTGATGTACGACCTGCTGGTGCGCGGCGGGCAACTGGTGCGGGAGGGCGGGGTGGAGACGGCCGACCTGGGCGTGGTGGAGGGCCGCATCGTGGACGTGGCCCCCGAACTGGGCGGCCCGGCCCGCGAGGAACTCGACGCACGCGGCCTGCACGTCTTCCCCGGCGCGGTGGACATCCACGTGCATTTCAACGAGCCGGGCCGGGCGGAATGGGAAGGCCTCACCACCGGCAGCCGGGCGCTGGCCGCGGGGGGCGGCACCGTCTTCGCGGACATGCCGCTGAACAGCGCGCCGCCCGTCATCGACGCCGCCACCCTGGACGCCAAACGGCAGGTGGCCGAGCAGGAAGCCTACGCGGACTTCGCGCTGTGGGGAGGGCTGACCTCCGGCAACCTGGCCTGGCTGCCCGAACTGGCCGAGGCGGGCGCGGTGGGCTTCAAGGCGTTCATGAGCAACAGCGGCCTGGCCGAGTTCACGTCGCCCGACGACCTGACGCTCTACGAGGGGATGAAGGCGGCGCGCGAACTGGACCGCATCGTGGCGCTGCACGCGGAGAACGACGCCATCACCGCGAACCTCGCCGTGCGGATTCGCGCCCAGGGCGGCAGCGGCGTGGCCGACTACCTCCGCAGCCGCCCGGCCATCGCGGAGGTGGAGGCCGTGGGCCGCGCCCTGCTGCTGGCCGAGGAGACGGGCGCGAAAATCCACCTTGTTCACCTCAGCACCGGGCGGGCCGTCACCCTGGCCGCCGAGGCCCGCGCGCGCGGCGTGGACGTGAGCATCGAAACCTGCCCGCACTACCTGACCTTTACCGGGGAGGACATGGAACGCCTGGGCGCGGTGCTGAAGTGCGCGCCGCCCCTGCGCCCGCAGCGTGAGGTGGACGCGCTGTGGTCGGCCCTCCGCGCGGGCCTCATCGACACCATCGGCTCGGACCACTCGCCCAGCAGCCTGGACCTCAAGACCGGGGAGGACTTCTTCAGCATCTGGGGCGGCATCGCGGGCGTGCAGTCCACCCTGAGCGTCCTGCTGACCGAGGGTCGGGAGCGCGGCCTCTCTTTGCCCGACATCGCCCGCCTGTGCGCTCGCACACCCGCGCAGCGGTTCGGCCTCGCCGGGAAGGGCCGCCTGGAACCCGGCGCGGACGCCGACCTGGTGCTGGTCGACCTCGATACTGAGTGGACCCACACCCAGGAAAACCTGCACACCCGCTGGAAGTTCAGCCCCTACGTGGGCCGGACCTTCCGCGGCCAGGTGCGCCAAACGCTGCTGCGCGGCCAGACGGTGTATGCCGAGGGTCGCTTTCCCCACCCGCCCCAGGGCCGCTTCCTGCGTCCCGCCCCCATTCCCCAGGAGGAAACCGCTTGAGACGGATTCCGCTCCATTCCGCAACAATCGGGAAAGCGCCGCTCGTTGCTCCACTTCACGGAACCCGCCCTCTCTCCTCCTCGTTTCGCTCGGATTTCCAGGTTGACCAGTCAACCTTTCAATCGGAGGCCATATGAACCGCCAACCCAGCCTGCAACAGCTCGGCCAGACCCGCAGCGTCGTGAACCAGGAATACGCGCTGCTCACGCCCGAGACCTTTATCCGCACCACGGTCGCGGAGTGGAAGAACACCGCCTGCATCGTCCACATCGCCCCGGTAATGGGCTTCGGCACGCGCTTCACGCAGTTCACGGCCGAGATGCAGCCCGGCGCGGAGGCGAGCGCGCCGCCCGCGGGCATCCAGCGCTTCGTCTTCGTGCTGGACGGCGAGGTGGAGCTTTCCGTGAACGGCGAGACGCACCGCCTGGGTGAATACGACTACGCCTACCTGCCCGCCGGGACGGACCACACCATCCGCGCGCAGGACGCCGCCCGCGTCTCCGTCTTCGAGAAGAAGTTCCACCCCCAGCTGGAGGGCCTGCCCGCGCCGGAAGTCTTTATCGGCAACGAGCGGCAGGTGGAGGGCACCGAGTTCGAGGGCGACCCCGGCCTGATTGCCCGCAAACTGCTGCCCGACGCGCCGCAGTTCGATTTCATTGTGACCACCATGAGCTACGTGCCGGGCGCGACGCTGCCCTACGTGGAGATTCACTACATGGAACACGGCCTGCTGATGCTGGAGGGGGAAGGCATCTACCGCCTGGGCGAACGCTACTTCCAGGTGACCCAGGGCGACGTGATCTGGATGGGCGCGCACTGCCCGCAGTGGTACGGCGCGCTGGGCAAGACGTGGAGCAAGTACCTGCTCTACAAGGACATGAACCGTCACCCGCTGGAAATCCGCTAACCCGCCGCCCAGGTGCCCCCTCCGTCTTTCGCGGGGCCGCCTGGCGAGTTTTTGAAATTCTTTTTTATAGAGCGGAAGAAAAGCCGCCTTGAGAGGAACCCCCATGACCACTACCGAGGACCGCCTTCCCCTCACCACCCACTACGACGTGCGCCGTGACGCGCAGGGGCACCGCTACCTCGAACCCCTCGTGCAGGGCTTCGACCTCACCCGCATTCCGCTGCTGAACAAGGGCACGGCCTTTACCCACGAGGAGCGCGGGGCGCTAGGCCTCGACGGGCTGATCGCGCCGCAGGTGGACACCCTGGAGACGCTGGTCGGCCGCCTCTACCGCGACTACGTGAAGGTGCAGGAGCCGCTGGACAAGCATGTCTTCCTCCGCAACCTCCAGGACCGCAACGAGGTGCTGTTCTACGCGCTGCTGGCCGCCCACGTCGAGGAGATGCTGCCCATCGTGTACACGCCGACGGTGGGCCTGGCGGTGCAGAAGTTCAGCCAGATTTACCGGGTGCCGCGCGGCCTGATGCTCTCGACCGACAACATCGGGCGGGCCGGGCAGGCGCTCGCCAACGTGCCGCTGAACGACGTGCGAATCATCGTGGCGACCGATTCCAGCGCAATTCTGGGGATTGGCGACCAGGGCTTCGGCGGCATGGGCATTTCTATCGGCAAGCTCAGCCTGTATGTCGTGGCGGGCGGAGTGGGGCCGGACAAGACGCTGCCGGTGGAGCTGGACGTGGGCACGGGCCGCCAGGACCTGCTGGACGACCCGGATTACCTGGGGGTTCACCACCAGCGCCTGACCGGCGACGAGTATCTGGCGTTCGTGGACCGCTTCGTGGAGGCGACCCGGCAGCGCTACCCCAAGGCGATCATCCAGTGGGAGGACTTCTCCAAGGACACGGCCTTCCGGGTGCTGGAGCGTTACCGCAAGGTCGTGCCCTCCTTCAACGACGACATTCAGGGCACGGGCGCGGTCACGCTGGCGGGCGTGCTGCGGGCCTGCGCCGTGAAGGGTGAGCGGCTGGCCGAACAGGTGATCGTGATTCATGGGGCGGGAGCCGGGGGCGCAGGTGTCGCCACCGCCATCCGCGAGGGCCTGAAGCGCGAGGGCCTTGACGCGGACGAGATTGCCCGGCGCGTCTTCGTCCTCGACTCGCGCGGCCTGCTCACCGACGACCGCCAGATGGAGGACTACAAGCAGTCCCTTGCCACGCCGAAGGCCGTGACGGACGGTTGGGCAGGCACCGACCTCCTGAACGTGGTGCGCGAGGCGAAGGCCACCGTGCTGCTGGGCCTCAGCGGGCAGGGTGGCATCTTCAGCGAGGACGTGGTGAAGGCCATTCACCAGAACACCGCACAGCCCATCGTGTTTCCCCTCTCCAACCCCACCGCCAACTGCGAGGCGCTGCCGGAGGACGTGCTGCGCTGGACGGGCGGGGCGGCGCTGGTGGCGACCGGCAGCCCCTTCGCCCCGGTGGAGCTGAACGGCCAGACGCACGCCATCGGACAGGGCAACAACGCCTTCATCTTCCCCGGCCTGGGCTTCGGCGCGATTCTGGCGGGGGCGCGCGAGATCACCGACGAGATGGTGCTCGAAGCGGCCTACGCGCTGGCCGACTACACCGCCCGCACCCATCCCGGCCGCCTGTACCCGCCCGTCGGGGAGCTGCCCGAGGCCAGCGTGGAGGTAGCCGTGCGCGTCATCCAGCAGGCGCTGCGCGACGGCGTGGCGCAGGAACAGGGGCTGGACGACCTCGACGAGGCGACCCTG
The DNA here is from genome assembly GCF_039545055.1 of Deinococcus carri. Lineage (NCBI taxonomy): Bacteria > Thermotogati > Deinococcota > Deinococci > Deinococcales > Deinococcaceae > Deinococcus > Deinococcus carri. The sequence goes on along the minus strand of NZ_BAABRP010000004.1, from coordinate 136,770 downwards.
ACCGACCTGGTCCGCGCCAAGTTCTGGGTCCCGAAGTACCTGCCGTTCCGCGCGCCGCGCCCGGACAGCCGCCAGAACTGACCTGACAAGACCACGGGGAGGCTGCCACAGCGCAGCCTCCCTCTCTTCTGGCCAGTCTCTTCTGGCCGGTCTCTTCTGGCTGAAAAAAAGCCCCGGCCACCAGGACCGGGACCGGGGAAGGGCGGAGGGTGATACCGACTTGCTCTGATTCCAGAACATCCGGACAAAACACCGGATGTTCTTCCATCGCCGCAAGCCGGTATTTTCTTCTTCTCGCTCCGCTCGGGTTCGTCTACGACTCACCTGAAGTTGGTATGAAACCTACTCGCCCACCAGCCAGATGTACCGGATCAGCAGCAGCGCGGCGACCCCGTACAGGATGGGGCTGACCCGCCGCATCTGGCCGCTGAACAGCTTGATGGCGCAGTAGCTGATCACGCCCAGGCTCACGCCGTTGGCGATGGAAAAGGTCAGCGGCATGGCGATGATGGTCAGGAAGGCGGGGAGGCCCTCGCTGATGTCGTCCCAGTCCACGTGCCGCACGCCTTCCATCATCAGTGCGCCGACCAGAATCAGGGCGGGAGCGGTGGCCGCGCCGGGAATCGCGGAGGCCAGCGGCCACAGGAACATGCTCAGCAGGAACAGCACGCCGACCGTGACGGCGGTCAGGCCGGTGCGCCCGCCCTCACCGATGCCCGAGGCGCTCTCGACGTAGGCCGTGGTGGTCGAGGTGCCCATGAAGGCCCCGAACATCGCAGCCAGGCCGTCCATCGCAAAGAGGCGGCGGGCGCGGGGCATGTTGCCCTTCTCGTCGAGGAATCCGGCGCGTTGCGAGAGGCCGGTCAGGGTGCCGGTGGCGTCGAAGAAATCCACGAAGAAGAAGGTGAAGACCACGCTCAGCAGGCCCAGGCCCACCGCCCCGGCGATGTCGAGCTGGCCGACCAGCGAGGAAGGCCAGACCGGCGTGCCGAAGATGCCCAGGAAGCTGCCGTCGAAACCGGGAAAGGCCCGCAGGGCACCGTTCGCCCCGCCCGCATACACGGCGGCCCCGGTCAGGATGGCGATCAGGGTGGTCGCCAGGATGCCCCACAGAATCGCGCCCGTCACCCGGCGGGTCATCAGCACGGCGGTGATGATGAGGCCCAGCATGGACAGCCAGACCGGCGGGGCGGTCAGCGAGCCGAGGCCCACCAGGGTGGCCGGGTTGCTGACCACGATCCCGGCGTTCTTCAGTCCCAGGAAGGCCAGAAAGGCCCCGATGCCCCCGGTGATGGCGAACTTCAGCGAAGTGGGGATGGCCTGCACGATGGCCTGCCGGGCACCCAGCACGCTCAGCAGCACGAACAGGATGCCGCTGATAAACACCGCGCCCAGGGCCGTCTGCCAGGGAATTCCCATCCCCTGCACCACCGTGAAGGCAAAAAAGGCGTTCAGGCCCATGCCGGGAGCCTGCGCGAAGGGATACCTGGCGATCAGGCCCATCACCAGGCAGCCGAAGGCCGCCGCGATGGCCGTGGTCATCAGCAGTTGCACGAAGGCGTTCGGCACGTGGATGGCCGTGCCGAGCACCTGCGGGTTCACGAAGAGGATGTAACTCATCGTGAGGAAGGTCGTGATGCCCGCCCGGATTTCGCGGGAGACGGTGGACCCCTGGGCACTCAGACCGAAGAAGCGGTCGAGGCCGGAGGCGGGAACGGCACGGGACTGGGAAACGTCAGACATGCGGGACTCCTGAAGGGGAGGGCGGGGAGGGACGAGGGGCCGGGTGCCGGTGCGGGGTTCCATTCCGGAGGGTCGGCGGGGTCATTCTTTGACCGGCGGGGCTGTCCGGGGGGGCAGCCCGCTTCCGGCCGGGACCATTCAGACGCCCACCTCCTGTTCGCTGGAGGCCCGGCGGTACACCGCGTCGCCGCCCACCCACACCTGCGCCACGTCCTGCTGGGTGCCCAGGGTGAAGAGGTCGGCCAGCATCCGTTCGGGGCCGTCCGCGTGATTCAGCACAGTGTCGAGTGTGGTGCCCTGCGGTGGGCGCAGGTACACGGCGTCGAACGCCTTTCCCACGCCGAAGTCGCCGGTCAGATCGCCCAGGTCGAGCGCCTCCGCGCCCGCGCGGGTGGAGAGGTAGAGCAGGTGGGCAGGGCCGAGGGGCACACCCTGGGCACCGAGAAGCTGCTGCATGAAGTAGGCCTGCAGGCCCTCCTTGAGCAGCGAGAAGCCAGTGCCGCCGCCCACGTCGGTCCCCAGCGAGACGTGGACCCCCGCCTGGAGGTGACGCTTCAGCGGAAAGAGGCCGCTGCCCAGCGCCGAGTTGCTGCATGGGCAGTGCGCGGCAGAGCAGCGGTGGGCGGCCATCACGGCCAGCTCGCGGTCGGCGGGGTGAACATTGTGCGCCAGCACGCTGCGGCGCGTGACCAGCCCGGCCCTCTCGTAGGTGTCGAGGTAGTCGCGGGCGGTGGGGAACAGCTCGCGCACCGCCTCGACCTCGCGGGGGTTCTCGTTGAGATGGCTGGTGAAGCGCACGTCGGGGAACTCGGTCATCAGCGCCGCACAGGCGTCGAGGAGACCCTCGCTGGCCGAGAGGGAAAAGCGCGGCGTGACGGCGTACAGAGCGCGGCCCACACCGTGCCAGCGTTCAATCAGGGCCTTGCCCTCCGCGTAGGCGCGTTCAGGCGTGGTGTGCAGCTCGGGGCGCAGCAGGCGGTCGGAGACGACCTGTCCGGCGACCACCCGCAGGCCGGTCTGCGCCGCCTCGCTGAAGAAAATATCCATCGCGGAGGCGTAGTGGCTGCCGAACACCAGCGCGGTCGTGGTGCCGTTCGAGCGGAGGGCGGACAGGAACTCGCGGGCGACGGCGCGGGCGTAGGCATCGTCCGAGAGCCGTGCCTCCTCCGGCAGCGTGTTCTTGTCGAGCCATTCCAGCAGTTGCATCCCCAGGCCGCCCAGCACCCGCACCTGCGGGTAATGCACGTGGGTGTCGATGAAGCCGGGCAGCAGGACGCCGCCGCGCAGGTCCACCACCTCGGCGCGGGGGTGGTTCGCCCGGACCTGGGCGTAGGGGCCGCTGGCGAGAATCCGGCCCTCCTCCACCAGCAGGCCGCCGTCCTCCTGAACCTGCAGGGCGTCGGGGGCGGTGAAGGGGCTTTCGGGCGTGTGCATCAAAGTGGCGCGGTAGAGCTTCATGAGATCCTCTGGGGGGCGGGAGAAACGGGCGAGGAGGAGGTGGCCGCCGCTTCCAGCACCTGCTGAAGCTGCGCGGCCACGCTGATGGCGATCACGGCCGGACTCTTGCCGCGAATGCCGGGAAGGCCGATGGGCGTAGTGATGCGCGCGAGGTCGGCGTCGGCGTGGCCCACCGCCCGGAGTTGCTCGCGGAAGCGCACCCACTTCACCTTCGACCCGATGAGTCCTATAAAGCCCAGGTCGGGGCGGCGCAGCGCGGCGTCACACAGCGCGGCATCCTCGGCGTGGTCGTGGGTCAGGATGACGAGGTGGGTTCCGGCGGGCAGGTCGGCCAGCGCCATCTCGGGAATCGGCGCGTGGTGGACCTGGAGGCGGGCCGCCCCCCCCGCCAGCCCGGCCAGCCGCTCGGGGGCGAGTTGTGCCTCACGCGAATCGATCAGGTGGAGGTTCACGTCCAGCCGTGAGAGGACGCACGCGAGTTCCAGGCCCACGTGCCCGACGCCGAAGATGGCGAGGTTCGGGCGGGCCGTTTTCAGGGGTTCGAGCAGGAGCGTCACCTCCCCGCCGCAGCACTGGCGGCCGTACTCGTTGGCGGCGCGGTCGTTCAGGCGCAGGGTGAGCAGTTCGGGGGTGGTCGCCCCGCAGGCCAGCAGGGCGCGGGCACGCTCCACGGCGGTCGCTTCCAGATTGCCGCCGCCCACGCTGTCCCAGGTCTGCCCCGCGGCGACCACCATCTTCGCGCCCGCCTCGCGCGGGGCGTGGCCGCGCACCGCCGCGACGGTGACGAGCACGCCCGCCTCTCCCCTTTCCGAGAGCGTTTGCACCGCGTCCAGCCAGGTCATGTCAGTCCGCCGCCACTTCTGGACGGGCTGCCGTCTGCCGCGCCGCGTCCAGCGTCCAGAACACCGCTTCGGGCGTGGCCGGGCTGGGGAGGTAGGTTTCGTGCCCCCCCTGGCCGAAGGCCGCCGCCGCCTGCCGCAGCGCCTCACGCACGCTGAATGCCAGCATCAGCGGCGGCTCGCCCACGGCCTTGGAGCCGTACACCACGCCGCTTTCCGCCGCGCGTTCGAGCAGGGCCACGTTGAACACTTCCGGCATCTCGGAAAAGCTCGGCAGCTTGTAGGTGCTGGCGGCCTGGGTGGCGAGGCGGCCACGGTGGGGGCCATTGCCGGTGTCCCAGCGCAGCTCCTCCAGCGTCAGCCAGCCCGCGCCCTGCACGAAGCCGCCCTCCACCTGCCCGAGGTCGATCAGGGGCGAGAGGCTGTCGCCCACGTCATGCAGGATGTCCACCCGGCGCAGGCGGTAGGCCCCGGTGAAGCCGTCCACCTCCACCTCGCTCACCGACGCGCCGTAGGCGAAGTACTTGAACGGCTCGCCCTGCATCGCGTTGCGGTCCCAGTGCAGGCCCGGCGTGCGGTAGTAGCCCGCCGCCCACAGCTGCGTCCGCAGGTGGTAGGCATCGTGGACGACCTGGCGGAAATCCATGCCCAGTTCGGGGTGCCCGACCGGGAAGACCCGGCCGTTCTCGAAGCGCACGTCCTCCGGGTGGACGCCCAGCGCGCCCACCTTCGTGGCGGCCAGTGCCCCCAGCGACCCCGCCGCCACGTCCGCCAGCCGGAGCTTGATCTGCTCGCAGGCGTCCTTGATGGCCCCGCCGTTGAGGTCCGCGCCGCTGCTGGCCGCCGTGGCGGAGGTGTTGGGCACCTTGTCGGTGCGCGTGGGCGCGAGCCGCACGCAGCTCAGGGGCACGCCCAGCGCGGTCGCCGCGACCTGGAGCATCTTGCTGTGCAGGCCCTGGCCCATCTCGGTGCCGCCGTGGTTGATCAGGACCGAGCCGTCCTTGTACACGTGGACCAGCGCGCCCGCCTGGTTGTAGGACGTGAAGTTGAACGAAATCCCGAACTTGACGGGGGTGATCGCCAGCCCGCGTTTCAGGTGCGGATGCGCGGCGTTGAAGGCCCGCACTTCCTCCTGCCGCGCCTCGAAGTCCGAGGTCCGCAGCAGCGTGGACCAGACATCCTCCAGCCGCTCGGCGTGGCGCACCGGCTGACCGTAAGGCGTGGCCTCGCCGGGCTGGTAGAAGTTGCGGCGGCGCAGCTCGTGCGCTTCCAGGCCCAGCAGCGGTGCGCAGCGGCCCAGCAGGTCCTCGATGACGGCCATGCCCTGCGGCCCGCCGAAGCCGCGGAAGGCCGTCTGCGAGGTCTTGTTCGTCTTGCCGATGCGCCCGTGAACCTCCACATGCGGGATGTAATAGGCGTTGTCGATGTGACACAGCGCGCGCGCCATCACCGGCTCGGAGAGGTCGAGGCTCCAGCCGCCGTCCGAGGTGAGGGTGGCCTGGAGGGCCAGCAGGCGGCCACCCTCGTCGAAACCGACCTTCCAGCGGGCGTGGAAGGGGTGGCGCTTGCCGGTGAGGGTGAGGTCCTGGGTGCGGTTGAGGCGCAACCGGACCGGGCGGCCGGTCAGCACCGACCCCAGCGCGGCAATCGCGGCGTAGCCGTGCGGCTGCATCTCCTTGCCGCCGAAGCCGCCGCCCATGCGCAGGCACTGGACCGTCACCTCGTTGCTGGCGCGGCCCAGCACGTGCGCCACGATCTCCTGCGTCTCGGTGGGGTGCTGGGTGCTGCTCTGCACGAAGACCTGGCCGTACTCGTCCACGTGGGCCAGTGCCGCGTTCGTCTCCAGGTAGAAGTGTTCCTGCCCGCCGATCTCGAACTCGCCCTCGAAGATGTGGGCCGCCTGCTCGAAGCCGAGGGTCACGTCGCCGCGGCGCAGGGTGGACTGCGCGCCCTGGAACGATTCGGCGGCGATGGCCTCCCCGATGGTCAGCAGGGCGGGCAGCGGTTCGTACTCCACCTCGATGGCGAGCGCCCCCAGCCGCGCCGCCTCGCTGCTCTCGGCCAGCACCCAGCAGACCGCGTGGCCGTGGTACATGACCTCGGTGGGAAAGAGCGGCTCGTCGTGCTTCACGCCCGCGTCGTTCAGGCCGGGCACGTCGTCCGCGGTCAGCACGCGGACCACGCCGGGCACCGTGAGGGCGGGCGCGACGTTCAGGCGGGTCACGCGGGCGTGGGCGTGGGGGGCCTGGAGCGGCCAGGCGTGCAGCACGTTCTGGAGGCGCACCCCCAGGTCGTCGGTGTAGAGGGCGTGGCCCGTGACGTGCAGCTCGGCGCTCTCGTGGGGCAGGGGTTCGCCCACCGCACCGACCGGGGGACGCTCATGCAGGCTGGTCGCCGTGTTTCCTCTCATAGGATCACCTCCTGGGCGGTCTTCTCGAAATAGAACTTCAGCAGCGTCTGCTCCAGCATCGCGGCGCGGTAGGCGGCACTGGCGCGGTGATCGTCGAGCGGGGTGCCCTCGCCGCGCAGAACGCGGGCCGCCTCGCGCACGGTCCGCTCGTTCCAGGGCTGGCCCGTCAAGGCGGCCTCGGTGGCATAGGCCCGCAGCGGGGTCGCCGCCACGCCGCCCAGCCCGATGCGGACCGAGCGCACCACGTCGCCGTCGAGGTCCAGCGCGACGGCGACGGCCACGCTGGAAATGTCGTCGAAGCGGCGCTTGGCAATCTTGTAGAAGCCCGTGACCGGTGCGAGGGGCAGCGGAAGCCGCACGGCGCGAATCAGCTCGTCGGGGCGGCGCTGCGTCTGGCGGTAGCCGGTGAAGTAGTCGGCCAGGGGCACCTCGCGCTCCCCCGCGGCGGAGGCCAGCACCACCCGCGCGTCCAGCGCCAGCAGCGCGGGGGGGCTGTCCCCGATGGGGCTGCCGGTGCCCAGGTTGCCGCCCAGGGTGGCGCTGTTGCGAATCAGGCGCGAGGCGAAGAGGGGGAAGAGTTCTTCCAGCAGCGGCACGCGGCCCGCCAGGCGGCGCTCGATCTCGGAGAGGCTGAGCGCCGCGCCGATTTCCACCTCATTCTCCCGCCAGGTCAGCGTCCGCAGTTCCGGCAGGCCGTCGATGGCGATGGTGATCGGGGCGCGGCTGTGGCGGATGTTCACGTCCACACCCCAGTCGGTGCCGCCCGCGAGGGGCAGGGCCTCGGGGTGCGCGGCCAGCAGGTCCAGGGCTTCCGCGAGCGTGGTCGGGCGGTAGAACTCGCCACTCGGGGTCGTGAGGTGGGTGGCCTGCGGGGTGGGGGCGGGCTGCTCACGTCGCTGGGCGAATGCGTCACCCTCTGCCACGCCGCCCAGGGCGTTCGCCGCGTCCGCGATGGGGCGGTAGCCGGTGCAGCGGCACAGGTTGCCGCTCAGCGCGTGGATGTCGAACTCCTGCGCGGGCCGGTCCTCGCGGTAGTACTCGGCGGCCATGCTGACCACGAAGCCGGGCGTGCAGTAGCCGCATTGCGAGCCGCCGCGGTAGGCCAGTTCGCGCTGGACGGGGTGCAGGTGGCCGGGTTCACCCAGGCCCTCGGAAGTGACGACCTCCTGCCCGTTCAGGGCCGGGAGCAGCACCAGGCAGGCGTTTACGGCTTCCAGGCGGGTGCCGCCTTCCTCGGTCGGGCGGGCGAGCAGAACGGCACACGCGCCGCACTCGCCTTCCGCGCAGCCTTCCTTGCAGCCGGTCAGGCCCTGGTCACGCAGCCAGTTCAGCAGGGTGGTGTGGGGGCGCACGTCCCGCGCCTCGCGCGGCACGCCGTTGACGGTGAGAGAAATGCTGTCCATCTGTTCTCCTTTTCGGGCGGAGGGCCGGGCCTCCGGACAAGCTGCAACAGAAAAGCGGCCGCCTCGTCTCAAGCATGCGCCTCCCTGCCAGGGCTGGGGCGCATGGTTGACGCACGAGGCGGACCGCTGGTTATCCATGCAGAACAGTGGTCTGGGTTGTGGTTGGATGAATGGTACCGCGAACTTTGTCCCTTGACAAGGGGGGCAGCGTAGTATAGGGCGGGACTCGGAAAGATTCGGCCACCCTGCTGGGCCGAACGGAGTGGGGAACCGGAATGGGGCGGTGGGCTAGCTCCCACGGTAGGTGCTGTACGACCAGGGCGTCATCACCAGCGGCACATGGTAATGCCCGGAGGTGTCGCTCACCGTGAAGCGCAGGGTGACCAGGTCCAGAAACGGGACCCGCGGCGCGGCCTCGAAGCCCGCGAAGTAGGGGGCGACGTGGAAGGTGAGTTCATAGGTGCCGGGCTGGAGGTTGCCGCGTTCGATGAGCGGCGCGTCGGTGCGCCCATCGGCATTGGTCACCGCCTCCGTCACCGGGCGGCGCTCCCCGCCCTCCACCGCGTGGAGTTCCACCCGGACCCCGGCGGCGGGGCGGCCCCTGGCCGTGTCCAGCACGTGCGTCGTGAGTCCGGAGTGGCCGCTCATTCGGCGCGCTCCACCCAACCTTCCATCAGGCCGTAGGGTTCGGGGTCCACGTGGAAGATTTCGAGGTTGTTCTCCAGGCCGAAGCGTTCCAGGTTGTACTGGAGGTGGTGCTTGTTGGGCATGCGGAACCAGATGCGCGAGATTTCCGGGCAGACCGTCAGCACCGCCTGGCCCATCAGGAACAGCGTGTTCTGGAGGCTGGGCGAGTAGTGGTCGGTGAAAGTCTCCTGAATCTGCCGGTACACGCGCTGCCACACGTCGTCGTAGTCCACCTGGCCCGCGCCGTACTCCCACCGCGCGGTCACGAAGGAGGCCATCAGGCGCTCGTGCGTCTCGGGCAGCGTGGTGAAGCGCTCGTTCAGCAGGTAGTTCGCCCAGCCGCTCTCGGTGGTTTTCAGGACATAGAGGTTCTCGATGCCGGACGTGACCTTGAAGGTCTGGCCGTCCTCGCTCTCCACGCGCCCCGTCCGCTGGGGCATCTGGCGCGCGAAGGAGTGGTTGTGGCCCTCACCGCCCACCGGGATGCGTTCCCAGAGGTACTCGGTGAACTCCACGAAGCCGCCCGTCACCCTGGGGCCAGTCTTCACGAAGTGGGCGAGCAGCTCCTGGCCGAACTCCTCGGGGCTGCCCTGGAAGCCTTCCTTTGCCAGCCCGTAGATGGTGTTGCGGACGGTGTCGGTAGCGATCAGGTCGGTGTTGTCACCCTGGGTGTGCGCCGCGTCGAAGTCGCCGGTCATGGCGACGCGCACCTGGAGTTCGCGGATCTCGTGACGCTCGGCAGTGCGGTTCACCTTCATCAGGTTGACCTCGGCCTTGCCGTAGTTGTTCTCACCGAGACGGGCCTTGACCTTCGCGGGGGTGTTCTGGGTCTGTGTCATGTTCCTGCTCCTTATCCTTCCTGGCGCACCAGGTCGAGAACTCTCAGCCGCGCGATCTTGCCGATTTCCCTCAGAGCGGTTTCCCGCTCCTGCGTGGGCGTGTTCTGGAGGCGTGCGGCGGCACCGGCCATGATGCTGTCCCGGGTGTTTTCGCGCACGCAGACGATGTAGGGCATGTCGAACCTGGCGTGGTACGCCGCGTTGATGCGGTGGAACTCGGCGTATTCCTGGGGGGTCAGGCGATCCAGACCTGCGGAGGCCTGTTCGGAGGCGGATTCCGCCGTCACCTCGCCCGCCAGGGCCGCCTTTCCGGCGAGGTCGGGGTGAGCGCGGATCAGGGCGAGCTGCTGCTCGGGCGTGTCGGCCAGGACGGCGGTGGTAAAGGCGGCAGCCAGGTCCTCCACGCGCCCGAAGGGCCTCTGCTGGCCCACCCGCTCGGCGTAGCGCGGGCTGTGTTCCAGCACGCCGCCGAAGCGTTGCACGAACTCGGGCAGGGGGAGGGCGTTCACGTCGGTCAGGGTAGGCAGGGTGTTCAATGGATATCTCCCAGTTCAGGGGCGTGTTCAGTCACGTCGGCGGTGTACGAGCGGCGCTCGGCCCCAGTGCTGAAGATGTTGAAGAGGATGTTCAGCAGGATGGCGGCCAGGGCGGCGGCGGTGATGCCGCTTTCCAGGAACAGGCCCGCCCAGCTCGGCAGCTTCTCGTAGAGGGTCGGCACGGTGGCCGGAATCACGCCCAGCGCGATGCTGACCGCCACGATGGTGAGGTTGCGGGTGTCGGCCATGTTCACGCGGGTCAGGGTCTGGATGCCTGCCGCGGCCACGGTCCCGAACAGCACCAGCCCTGCCCCACCCAGCACCGGCAGCGGAATCGAGGCCACCAGCGCGCCCAGCTTGGGAAAGAAGCCCAGCAGCATCAGGATGAAGCCCGCCGCCGCCACCACGAAGCGGCTCTTGATGCCGGTGAAGCGCACCAGACCGACGTTCTGCGCGAAGGCCGTGAAGGGAAACACGTTGAAGAGGCCGCCCAGCGCGGTCGAGAGGCCGTCGGCCCGCAGGCCACGCGCCACGACGTTCGCGTCGACCGGCTTCTCGGTGATCTCACCGATGGCGAGCAGGTCGGCGGTGGTTTCGACCATCACGACCAGCATCACCAGGATCATGGACAGGATCGGGATCAGCGCGAAGATGGGCGTGCCGAAGAAGAAGGGCGGTGTGAAGCCGACCGCGGCGGCGGTGCCCACGGTCGCAAAGGACGCCTTGCCCAGCAGCGCGGCCACGACGGTCCCGAACACCAGACCCAGCAGCACGGCGATGCGGCTCCACAGCCCCTTGGAAAAGCGCGTGACCAGCAGGACGAACAGCAGGGTCAGCGCCGCCAGCCCCAGGTTGGCCGGATCACCGAAGTTCGGTGCGGTGGGCACGCCGCCCCCGGCCCAGCGAATGGCGACCGGCATCAGCGACACGCCGATGATGGTGATCACCGTGCCCGTCACCACCGGCGGGAAGAAACGCAGCAGCCGCGAGAAGAAGGGGGCCGCCAGCACCGTGAAGAGGCCCGCCGCGATCACCGCGCCGTAGATGCCCGGCAGCCCGGACTCCTTGCCGATCAGGATCATGGTGGCGACCGACGCGAAGGTGGTGCCCTGCACCAGCGGCAGCCGTGCGCCGAAGCCGGGAAAGCCCAGCGTCTGGATCAGGGTGGCGACGCCGCACATGAAGAAGCTGGCGTTCACGATGCGCACGATGTGCTCCTGATCCAGTCCCAGCGCTGAGGCCAGCACCAGCGGCACGGCGACGATCCCGGCGTACATGCTCAGGACGTGCTGAAGCCCGAAGGCGAACATGCGCCCGAGCGGCGGAACTTCATCCACCGGATGCGGGACAGGAACGGAAACAGCGGTTGTTCCTCGTGTCATGCAAACCTCCGTGGGGCAGTGACGCGCCGGAACACGCGCCGGGAGAAGCGATGCGGCCAGGGCCGCGAACAAACCGAACTACTTAGACATCTATGTACTGGGCTGCCCTATCGTGCGGGACAGACGCCCCTTCTGTCAAGCCGTGAACGTGTTATTCATGGTCTAAAAAATACGGTGGACAGTCCCGTTCTCCCTCAGACGCAGGTGGCTCTTCTCCGGACCGCGCGTGCTAGGCTCAGCCCCGTTGCAGAGGCCCGCATGAACCCCTCCGATACCCCGGCATTTCTTGAACGCATCCGGCAGGACTGGGCACAGGTCCGGCCCGAGCTGGACCCCAGCCCCATGCTGCTGATGGTCACGCTGGGCCGGCTGCATACCGTCCTGGCCCGGCAGATCGAGCGCACCTACCTGCCCGCCGACATCAATCCTGCGAGCTGGGACCTGCTGATCACGCTGTACCGCTCGGCCCCTCCGGAGGGCCTGACGCCCACGCAGCTCACCGAACTGACCGCCATCACCGGGCCGTCCATGACCAACCGTATCGACCGGCTGCTGGACAGGGGACTGGTCGAGCGGCAGGCCAGCCCCGCCGACCGCCGCTCGGTGCGTGTGCTCCTGACCGCGCCGGGCCGGGAACTGGTCGAGGGCCTGCTGGCTCCCCACCTCGCCAACGGGCGGCACATCCTGTCGGCCCTGACCCCCCACGAGGTGCAGGAACTCGAACGGCTGGCCCTCAAGCTGCTGGCCCATCTGGAGTCGCCCCTGCCAGCAGAAGTGACGGCAGGCTGAACGCCGGGCAACGGAGAAGATGAACGTTTTCTAAGTCCCGCCTTCCTGACAGCTTGCCCGCCGACAGCAGGGGCAAAAGCTGCGGCGGCACCTTTTCGGCGTTCTGGCTGCAAGGCATGAGGTTCCTGACAGGCTGGAACGCCAGGCACTTTTCCCTTCAAAAATTTAATTAGACGTCAATGTATATGCGACCTGGGGACACGGCGGACGTTGTATGGCAACCTTGCAGCCAGACCGGCTTCATCCGGTCGCCCTGCCCTGTCCAGGGAGGCAGCAAGGAGAGCATATGAGCGACCAGAACAAGACGCCCGACCAGACCGCCGCTGGCGTCGCGGGCACCTCCGTCCAGGGGCCAGGCAGCACGACCGACTCGCGGCTGGCCAGCGGTGAACAGCCCCAGACCCTGACCACCCGGCAGGGCCACCCCGTCACCAACAACCAGAACCTGCGGACGGTGGGCAGCCGGGGTCCCGCCACGCTGGAGAATTACCACTTCATCGAGAAGCTCTCGCACTTCGACCGCGAACGGATTCCCGAGCGGGTGGTCCACGCACGCGGCGCGGGGGCACACGGCGTGTTCGAGGCCTACGGCACGGTGGGGGACGAGCCGGTGAGCAAGTACACCCGCGCCAAGCTGTTCCAGGAAAAGGGCAAGCAGACCCCGGTCTTCGTGCGCTTCTCGACCGTGGGGCACGGCGGGCACTCGCCGGAGACGCTGCGCGACCCGCGCGGCTTCGCGGTGAAGTTCTACACCGAGGACGGCAACTGGGACCTGGTCGGCAACAACCTCAAGGTCTTTTTTATCCGCGACGCGGTCAAGTTCCCGGACCTGATCCACTCGCAGAAGCCGGACCCGGTCACCAACATCCAGAACCAGGAGCGCATCTTCGATTTCTTCAGCGGCTCGCCCGAGGCGATGCACATGATCACGCTGCTGTACTCGCCCTGGGGCATTCCGGCCAACTACCGCCAGATGCAGGGGTCGGGCGTGAACACCTACAAGTGGGTGAACGACCGCGGCGAGGGCGTGCTGGTCAAGTACCACTGGGAACCCCTCCAGGGCATTCGCAACCTGACGCAGGAGGAGGCCGAGAAGATCCAGGCCAAGAACTTCAATCACGCCACCCAGGACCTGTACGAGGCCATTGCCCGCGGCGACTTCCCGCAGTGGGAACTGATGGTCCAGATCATGGAAGACGGCGAGCATCCCGAACTCGACTTCGACCCACTCGACGACACCAAGATCTGGCCGCGCGAGCAGTTCCCCTGGCTGCCGGTCGGCCGGATGACCCTCAACCGCAACCCCGAGAACTACTTCGCGGAGGTGGAGCAGGCCGCCTTCGGGACCGGCGTGCTGGTGGACGGCCTGGACTTCAGCGACGACAAGATGCTGCAAGGCCGCACCTTCTCCTACTCGGATACCCAGCGCTACCGCGTCGGCCCCAACTACCTGCAACTGCCGATCAACGCGCCCAAAAAGCACGTCGCCACCAACCAGCGCGACGGTCAGATGGCCTACCGCGTGGACAACGCGCCCGGCCAGAACCCCCACGTGAATTACGAGCCGTCCACCCTGAACGGCCTCACGGAAGCCCCCCGCACGGCCCCCGACCACACACCCCTCGTGGAGGGCCGCCTCGTCCGCCAGAGCATCGAGCGCACCAACAACTTCGGGCAGGCGGGCGAGCAGTACCGCAACTTCGAGGACTGGGAACGCGAGGAGCTGATCCGGAACCTGGTGGGCAGCCTGGCCGACGCCGCGCCGCACATCCAGCAGCGCATGGTCGAGCTGTTCACGCAGTGCGACGCCGACTATGGCCGCCGCGTGGCCGAGGGACTGGCCCAGGCCGCCCAGGGCATGGAAGCCCAGAAGGAAGAAGCCGTGCAGCAGGCCGAGGAACAGAGCCACGAGGCCCAGCCCTACTGACGCCATGACCTGAGCCGGACAGAGCAGCGCTCCCGCGTTTTGACGGGAGCGCTGCCTTGTTCTGTCTGCCAAAGCGCCGCCCTAACGCGTGGCCTCCGGCTTTTCCGCAGCGGCACGGAGAATCTCGGGCAGGGGCAGGATCTGTAGGGCGGCTTCCACGATCGCCGGGTCAAAAGAGCTGCCCGAGAGCCGCCGGAGTTCATCCAGGGCTGCGGGGACGGGCCAGGCTGGCTTGTAGGGCCGCTCATGGGTGAGGGCATCAAAGACGTCCGCGACGGCTACGATGCGCGCCGTCAGCGGAATGGCCTCGCCCTTCAGGTTGGCGGGGTAGCCGCCCCCCGCCCAGCGTTCATGGTGGGCGCAGGCGATCTCCTCAGCCACCTGGAGCAGCTGCGACTGACCGCCCGACAGGATGCGGCTCCCGATCACGGTGTGCTGTTGCATCTGCCGGAACTCCTCCTCGGTGAGCTTTCCGGCCTTCAGAAGAATGCGGTCGGGAATCCCGATCTTGCCGACATCATGCAGGCGGGCCGCGATACGCAGCAGTTCGACCGTCTCGGCGGGCAGCCCGAGCTGCGCGGCAATAGCGGCGGCCATCTGCCCCACCCGCCAGGTATGTTCGCCGGTCGTATCGTCGCGGTACTCGGCGGCCACAGCGAGCCGGGTGACGATTTCCAGTTGGGCCTGTTCCAGGCTGCGCGTGCGCTCCCGCACCTCGGCCTCGGCCACCTCGCGGGCCTCCTCCGCCGCCACCAGTCGGAGGCGGGTCAGCTCGGCCTGGTGCTGCGCGCGCTCCAGCTCGAAATGGCCCGTCAGCTCCTGCACCCGCTGCTCGACCTCGGCGTTCAGGATTTCCCGCTCCTGCTGGTAGAGCTGCTCCAGGTGCGCCAGGGCCTGGGCGTGATCGCCGCTCCGCGCATACATCGGGTAGAGGGTGCGGTGAACGTCACAGGCAGCCTTGGGGCGGCCCACCTGCTGTGCCAGGGTCAGGGCCTGTTCCAGGGTGGCGAGAGCGTCTGGCAGGGCCTGAAGCTGCTCCTGCACCTCGCCCAAATACAACAGCGCATACAGTTGTCCTTCCAGGTCCCCAGTTTCCTGGGCCATCTCCCCGGCACGGCGAAAGGTGCCCTCGGCCTCGGCCCACTGCTCCCCGGCCAGCATCAGCCGCCCCAGACCCACCAGCGCCGACGCTTCCACCTGCCGGTACTGCCCCTCCTGGGCCAGAGCCAGCGCCTGTTCATAGGAAGCCCGCGCCACCTGCTGTTCTCCCAGTTGCTGCTGCACCTCGGCGAGATTCAGGACGGCATTGGCGGCGATGACCTGATCACCCACACGCTGGGCAAAGTCCAGCGCATCCTGAAAGTACCTCTGCGCCTCCCGTGGGTCACGCATGTCGAAATGGAGGTTACCGAGGCTTAGAAGGATAGAGCCCTGGCTGCGATGCTCAGCCAGGAGGGATCGGGCCGGGCCAATGCTCAGGTTGTAGGCCGCCGTCAGATGTTCCAGGGCCTCAGGGTATCGACCCAGACTAATGAGTAGAGTTCCCAGGTTCCCTAGAACCTTGACCTCACCGACCACGTCGCCAATCTGCTGGAAGACAATCCGGGCGGCCTGAAGGCTATTCAGGCTGTCCTCATAACGTCCAGTTGCGTGGTAAAGCCCAGCCAGACTGTTCAGGGTATCTCCCCTTACCTCCCCCCGGGTCTGCTCAAGGGCCTGCTTCAGGTGAGACTCAGCTTCCAGGAAGCGGCCCTGATCAAGGAGGGCAGCTCCGAGATCACGGCGTACCTGTCCCTCAGTCGCTAGGGTTCCCAGAGCTACCAACAAGCCGAGGGCAGCTTCTAGAGAAGACACTGCCTGTTCTCCCTCTCCCCGCCGGACCTGGATGCGTCCAATCAGATGATGGGCCTGTGCGGAACTAGACGGATTATCTTCCTCGCAAGCAACTCCCAGAGCCAGTTCAGCCATCTGAAGGGCCTGGGCTTCATCGACTGCCAGGAGCTGCTCTGCGGCTGTCAGCAGGGCCGAGGCACGCTCGCTAGAGGGGTTGTCCGGAGAATCAAAGGGCGACAAGGAATCCTGTTTCCGACAGCTCACGACACTCTCTCAACCCTACGCCTCACTGCACTTTGCTGAAGACCGTCAGGTCAAGGCGGCCCTTGCCCAGCTTGTCCTTATAGGCGCTGTTCATCCCGTTCCGGTAGATGTCCGCAGCGTTGTCGGTCAGCCCCTTGATCATGTCCCTGGCCGAAATGTTCCACTTCTGACCGAGGGCCAGGGCCAGGCTGCCCGTCACGACCGGGGCCGCCATCGAGGTGCCGCTCCAGGCCACCAGCAGATTGTCCGGGCCGGGAGTGTACACGTCCTCACCGGGAGCAACAATTTCGAGCGCTTTGCCGTAGTTGGAGAAACTGGACTTGAGGTCACCGGCGTCCACACTGCCCACGCTGAGGCTGTAATCGCCCGCCGCTCCTGCCATGGCATCATTGGCCGGGTAGTTCAGCGAACTGCGGTTGTCATTCCCCGCCGCCGAAATCACCATCACACCCTTCGCCGTGGCGCGGTTGATGGCATCCTGCACGACGTTGGAACGGGTATCTGTCCCCAGCGAGAGATTGATGATCTGGGCATTGCACTTGACCGCCCAGTCAATGGCCTGGGCCACATGCAGCACATCGCCGCTGCCGTCCGGTCCCAGGACGCGCAGGGGCAGGATGATTGCCTTGGGCGCGACCTGCAACACGATCCCGGCTACCCCCGTGCCGTGTCCGTACCCTCCCGTTCCCAGCACGCCTTCCTCATCCGGGTTGGTGTCGTTGTCGCGGAAATCCCGCCACTCGTTCTGGGGGGCGAGCGAGCCAGCGAAGGCTGGGTGGTCGATATCGACGCCGGTATCGACCACCGCTACCTTCACGCCTGCGCCAAGATTGCTGGCCTTGGCCTGGGCCGCCTCCAGCCCGATCTGCTGGAAGGTGACTGTATTCTGGGGAACGAGGTTAAAGGACCCATTGATCCACACCGAACGGGTCGCATTTGCCCAGGTATCAAACTCGCCGTTGATCCACACCGAACGGGTCGCGCTCATGGTCGCGGTCAGGCCGCCACCCTGGAACCGGTCGCGGTTGCGCTCGACATGCACGACCCTGGTTCCCTGAGCGTTGAGGCCACCCCTGACCTCGGAGGCAGAAAAGCCCATCAGCGCGTATCCCTCGCCCCGCGCCTCGCTGAGCACCTGACCACCGTAGGCAGCTTCCAGGTTGTCTGCACTCATGCCGGAGACCAGCGGCACCTGAGCAATAAACTCGGGACGGACGGCCGTTGTCCCAGTTCCCCCGGCCATATTCGTCTGGCCGCAGGCAGCCAGCAGGAGGGGAACCAGCAGAACAGCCGCAGCAGAGGAAGAGCGGGGAGAGATTTTCACAATCTAATATTTACCTCATTTCGACCCCAATGGTGTTAAAAACTTCACTCTCAATTGACACCCCCGGCGGGGGTATGGCTCCCCGTCGTGCATCTCCCCTCTTCAGCAGCGCTGCGGAAGGCGGCTGGGCGTCGCCTACTTCGCCTCTCCTCTTCGTCCTGGACTGACGGTTTAGTCGTCGCCCTGGGGCAGGGCCACCTGCGCGGTGGCGGAAAAAGGCTGGGTGGCAAGTATCCGGCGGAAAAAGGTCAGCAGCTCGCCCACGTGGGTATCGAAGGCAAAGAGGTGGCGGGCCGCGCGGGCGTTCGCCGTCTGTTCCTCCAGACGGGGGCGGTCGCGGAGCTGGGCGGCGAGAGCGGCAAAGTCGCGGTAGAAGATGCCGAAACCCAGCTCCTGCGCGAGCGTCTGCATGGCGACAAGGGAATGCCGGTTGTCGCGCATGATCCAGGGGAGGCCCGCGGCCGCGTAGGTGCTCAGGCGGGCGGGCAGATTCAGGTCGTCCCAGGCGGCGCGGCGCAGGTCGCCCCGGTTGTGGCTGGTGAACTGCTGCACCCAGGCGGCGTCGTAGCGCGAGAGTTCGGCCACCCAGTCCTGGGGTTCGACCGTCGGGTGGAGGTGCAGGAAGCCGCTTTCGAGGCCCGTGCGGGTCCAGTTGGGGAACCACTCGTGAAAGTGGGTGCCGTAAAAGTGGACGTGGATACCGTTCTCGGCCAGGGCGGACAGGGGTTCCAGGCCCAGGGGCCGCCCCGCGCAGACGGTGTGTATCTGGCCGTCCGCGTGCGAGAGCTTGGGCGACCAGGCGTCCGTCATCCAGTCCTGCCTGGGCAGGTCCCCGTCCAGAATGAGGGTGCGGGACTCGTCGAGCTGGCCGCCCAGGGCCAGGCGGTACCACTCGCGGTTTTCCGGGCTGATGAAAATCTGGCCGTCGCTTTCCCTCAGCACGCGCATCAAGCTGGGCCACAACCCGTCACTGGGGAAGGGGCCTTCCTTGAAGTGAAAGACCAGGGGAATCCCCAGTCGCGCGTCCAGCACCCGCTCGATCAGGGGCAGGGCCTGGAGGTTGAGCAGCGCGTAGATGAGGTCGGGCTGCACTGCTCGCACGCGCTCCGGCCAGTGTTCGTCCAGCGGAATGTCCTCGATGTGGCCGTAGGGAAAGGGGGCGGTGGCGTCCCAGGTTTCGGGATCAGGGGACCACAGACCGTAGAGCCGGTGTCCCCGTTCCTCCAGCGCCAGCAGCCGCTCGGGGTTGAAGCCCAGCGAGCCGACCACCAGAATCTTGAGGCTGTCGGGACGGTGCGGGCGCGTGGCCTCCGCGAACCGGCCATAGCGCTCCCACTCGTTCACGCGCATCCCCCGGCTGGGCTGAAAGTTCAGGTACTCGCCCCGGCCAATCCCGTAGTGCGCCCGGTAGCGCGACAGCCCCCCCGGAATCCCCGCGATGATGTGCGAGCGCTGGTCGGGGTGGTTGACCCACTCGCAGGTGATGTCGCCGGCGTAGGCGAAGCGGGCACCTGCCTCCAGCAGACTGCGCCAGAAGTCGGCCTCCAGGCTGTCGGAAACACGTTCGGCACGCTCGGTCCAGCGGGGCCAGTGCGGGGAGCGTCGGTGCATCACCTGCACCAGCGCCAGCAGGTTGCCGCTGGTGGGCTGCTCCTTGCCTTCCGGGGGCAGGGCCAGCACCTCCGCCTCGCGGCCCACCGCCACCTTGCCGCGCAGGGTGGGGCCGTAGTGATGGTAGCCCCAGCGCAGGCCCCCATAGGCCAGGTCTACACCCGCGTCCGCCTCCAGTACACCCACCAGCGTTTCCAGATGCTCCGGGTAATACACGTCGTCGGAGGGCAGGTAGGCCAGGTAACGCCCCCGCGCCAGTTCGGTCGCGTGGTTGAGGGCGGCCCCGAGGCCGACGTTGCGGTCCAGGCGGGTGAACCGGATGCGGGGGTCGGAGAGGAAGGGCTGGAGGACCTCGGCGGTGTCATCCGGCGAGCCGTCGTCCACCACCACCAGTTCCCAGTCCTGCCAGGTCTGCGCGAGGAGGCTTTCCAGGGCGCGCGGCAGGAAGCTGGCCTGCTTGAAGGTCGGCATCAGCACGGAGACCAGGGGAACGGGCGGGGAAGACGGCATCCGCTTCATGCTGGCATAGACGCCGCCGCCCCGCGCCGCCCCCTTTCTAAAGGCTGAGCTTAATGTTGGGGCCGGGTTTTCGGAGAGTCGGCTAGATTAAGCTCCCAGCTCTGTGAGGGGCCTCACGCTATGGGCTGAGCTACGGACAGAGGCCCGCCCACACCAGCCCCGCCTGCCAGGAGGACACGCCATGACCTACCGGGGAAGCCCCCGCCGTTTGCCCTACCGCCGCCTCCGCCCACTGCCGGGGCCGTGCCGATGACCACGCCCTCTCAACCCCTGCCCCCTCACCAGACGCCCCAGCCGCGCGTGTCGGTGCTGATGCCGACCTTCCGGCAGGCGCATTTTCTGCCGCGCGCCATCGACAGCCTTCAGGCGCAGTCGCTCACCGACTGGGAACTCATCGTGGTAGACGACGGCTCGCCGGATGACACCGCCGAGGCCCTTCAGCCCTTCCTCTCCGACCCCCGCATCCGCCCCATCCGCTTGGACCGCAACGTCGGCCTCGGGGCCGCCCTCAACCACGCGCTGGCGCTGGCGCAGGCCCCGCTGGTCGCCTACCTGCCATCGGACGACGTGTATTACCGCGACCACCTGCAAAGCCTGGTGGACCTGCTGAGCGCGCATCCCGAGGCCGCGCTGGCCTTTTCCGGGGTGCGCCACCACTACAACCGCACGGCCCAGGAAATGGCCCCCGGCGAGGCCCCGCAACTCGTACAGGTGATGCACCGCCGCACGGGGGACCGCTGGCTGGAACGGGGCGAACTGACGACGGACGACCTCGACCGGATGTACTGGCACCACCTGAAACGGCGCGGCCCGGCGGTCGGCACCGGGCAGGTGACATGCGAGTGGGTGGACCACCCGGACCAGAGGCACAAGATCGTGCGTGAGCCGGTGGGAGGCATCAACACCTACCGCGACTACTACGGCGTGCAGGAACCCTTGCGCTTCCACACGACGGTGGGCCATTTCATCGACGAGCCAGACCGCTACCGCAAGTACCGCGAGCGCCCGCCCACACCCCCCGCGCCGGACGGCTTAAAAATCCTGCTGGTGGGCGAACTCGCCTACAACCCAGAGCGGGTGCTGGCGCTGTCGGAGCAGGGGCACCGGCTGTATGGCCTGTGGATGGACCAGCCGTACTGGTACAACTGGGTGGGACCCCTCCCCTTCGGGCACGTGCAGGACATCCCGCGCGCGAACTGGCAGGCGGCGGTCAGGGAAATCCAGCCGGACATCATCTACGGGCTGCTGAACTGGCAGGCGGTGCCCTTCGCGCACGAGGTGCTGACGGAAAATCCGGGCGTGCCCTTCGTGTGGCACTTCAAGGAAGGCCCCTTCATCTGCCTGGAAAAGGGCACCTGGCGCGAGTTGCTGGAGCTGTACACGCGCGCCGACGGGCGCATCTATTCCAGCCGGGAGATGCAGGACTGGTTCGAGACGCTCTCGCCCGAACTCGTGGACGGCCGCCCTACGCTGGTCCTTGACGGCGACCTGCCCAAACGCGAGGGCGTGCAGGGCGAGCGTTCGCCGCGGCTGTCGGACACGGACGGCGAGATTCACACGGTCGTGCCGGGCCGCCCCATCGGTCTGCACCCGGAAACGGTCGCGGAACTCGCCGCGCAGGGCATTCACCTGCACTTCTACGGCGAGTTCACGCACGGCCAGTGGAAGGCGTGGATCGAGCGGACGAAGGGGCTGGCGGGCCGTTTCCTGCACCTGCACCCCAACGTGAACCAGGAGGACTGGGTGGCCGAGTTCTCGCGCTACGACGCGGGCTGGCTGCACTTCTTCCGCAGCGAGAACGGCGGCGAGCTGCGCCGTGCCAACTGGGACGACCTGAACATCCCCGCCCGGATGGCGACACTGGCGGCGGCGGGCCTCCCCATGCTGCAAAGCGACAACACCGGCCACATCGTCGCCACGCAGACCCTGGCGCGGGAACTCGACCTGGGCCTCTTCTTCCGCGATATGGGCGACCTCGGCGCGCAGCTTCAGGACCGCGAGCGCCTGAACCAGTTGCGCGAGCGGGTGTGGGCCGTGCGCGACCAGTTCACCTTCGACCACCACGTAGGCCGCCTGATCGCCTTCTTCCGGGAAGTCATCGGGGAGCGGCAGGCAGAGACAGCAGCAGAGACCGTGGTTTCCACAGGCCACGCGGAAAGGAAGTGACCCCATGATCAAGTTCCTGACCCTCAACATCCAGGGCTACGCGGACAAGCACGGCCCCTGGGACGAGCGGCGCGGGCTGATCGAGCGCGCCATCGCGGACGCGCAGCCCGACATCGTGACCCTTCAGGCCGTCGGGCTGGACCCGGAGCGGCACCCCTCCGACCAGGCCACCCAGCTCGCGGCCAGTCTGGACGGCTACCGGGCGGTCTTCGTGGCCGCGCAGACGCACCCGGACGGCCGGCAGGATGGCCTGGCCTTCCTGAGCCGGGGGCCGCTGCCGGACGTGCGCCGCTTTGAACTGAGCCTGCAACCCGGCCTGGAGGACACCAGCCGCCGCGTGCTGCTGCATGGCCGCTTCGAACTGGAGGGCGGCCCGCTCGACGTGTTCAACGCCCACTTCTCCTGGGTCCCCGCCCAGCAGGAGAGCAACGTGCAGGAGGCGCTGTCGGTGCTGGAAGGCACGGCGGGCGGCGCGGCGGTGCTGGCCGGCGACTTCAACATGCAGCCGGACAGCCCCTCCCTCGGTGGGCTGCGCGAGGCCGAGTGGGTGGACGCCTGGACCCTGCTGCACCCCGGCGAGGACGGCTTCACCTTCGTGGAGGACCGCGACCCTAGCATCCGCATCGACTACATCTGGACGCGGGGCGTGCGGGCACGGGAGCTTGAGGTGGTGCTGGCTCAGGGCGAGGGGACGCGGCGGGCGTCCGACCACGCGGGTCTGCTGGCCCAGCTCGAAAGGGTCTGAATGGAGCGCGGCTTCATCTTCGACCTGGACGGCGTGCTGACCGACACGGTCGAGCTGCACTACCACTCCTGGCAGCGGCTGGCCGGGGAGGAGAACGTGCCCTTCTCGCGCGAGGCGAACGCGGCGCTGCTGGGCCGCACCCGCGAGGACGCCCTCGACCTGTGGCTGGGGGGCCGCTCCTGCTCACCGGAGAAACGGGCGGAGCTGCTGCGGCGGAAGAACGCCTACTTTCTGGAGGCGCTGGAGGGGCTGGGCGCGGGCGACCTGCTCCCCGGCGTGGCCGACCTGCTGCACGCAGCGCGGGCACAGGGCATCCGCCTGGGCCTGGCCTCGTCGAGCCGCAACGCGCGGCAGGTCTGCGACCGGCTGGGCGTGACGGACCTGTTCGACGCCTTTGCCGACGGCTCCAGCGTGGTGAACCCCAAGCCCGCGCCCGACATTTTCCTGTGGGTGGCCGGGCGGCTGGGCCTGCACCCCGCCCACTGCGTCGTGTTCGAGGACTCGGAGGCGGGCGTGCGGGCGGCGCGGGCCGGCAGCTTCGCGGTGGTGGGGCTGGGGGACCCGGCGCGGGTGGGCGGGGCCAGCCTCATCCGGCCCGACCTGCGCGGTGCGGCCCCCGGCGAGTTCACGCGGCTTCTGGCCTCCCCTGCCGCAGCCTCCTGAGGAGGTGAAGAGGTGTGACCACCACCAATCCCCGCTACGAACAGGTCACGCGCCTCATCAGTGACCGGACCGCCGAGCTGCTGGCCGCCCTCACACTGGTGGTGAACCCGGACGGCCGGGTCGTCGCATCGAGTCGGCCCGAGTGGCAGGGTCAACCCCTCACAGCCCTGACAGGGCTGGAAGACGCACTGCCGGTGCCCTTCCGCTTCGGCGGGCAGGAAAGCCGGGTGCTGATTCTGCCCCCCGAGGGCGAAACGCTCTCGCCACGGCTGGCGCACGGGGTGGTCGAGCTGGTGCTGGGGCAGGCGCTGGTGGTGGACGGCCTGCCCCAGCGTCAGGAGCTGAAGAACAGCTTCATTCACGATCTGCTGCGCGGCCATATTCAGGACGAGGAAACGCTGCTGCGTCAGGCCCGCATCCTGGGGATGGACCTGGGGCCACCGCGCGCCGTGATCCTGATCGACGCCTCCCGCTTCCTGCTGGGGCCGGGGCAGGACCCCGAGCGCATCCAGCAGCGGGCACAACTGGTCGTGGGCAGCGTGGTGAACTTCTTCCGCCTCCCCAACGACACCATCTGCGCCTATATCGGGGAGGGCGAGGTAGCCGTGCTCAAGGCCAGCGACACCCGCAACCTCAGCCTGTGGGCGGAAGGCGGCGGCGCGGAGGCCCCCACCAGCTCCTCCTGGGCCAACCTGGCCGCACTGAAGCGGGCGGGCAATGCCCTGCTGGCCCACCTGCAAACCGACCTGGGCCAGCCGCTGGACCTGGGCATCGGGCGCTATCACCGCGGCCTGGACGGCCTGGCCCGCTCGTACCAGGATGCCCGCGCGGCCCTCTCACTGGGCAGCCGCCTGAGCGGCGAACACCGCGCCTATACGCTCGACACCCTGGGTGTTGCCGCCTTTGTCGGCCTGACGGACGAGCCGACCAAGCTGGGTCTGGCCCTGCACCTCCTCAGCCCCCTGGACGGCGAACCGGAACTGCTCGACACCCTGGACGCCTTCTTCGCGGAGGACTGCCACCCGCTCGCCGCCGCGCGCCGCCTGAACCTGCACCGCAACACGCTGAACTACCGGCTGGACAAAATCACTTCCCTGACGGGCCTGAATCCACGGGCCTTCGATCAGGCCGTGCAAATCCGGCTGGCCCTGCTGATTCGGCGGTTACATGGATAAGCAGGAACAGGAAGGTTCTGCTATTCCAGCATGAGCAGAAGTTGAAGGCCTCTTTACTCGTTTCTCCTCTTACAGTCAATTCCGCTTAAGGAACTGGGAATAAGAAAAAGGTCTCGAATTCGAGGGGAATTTCTGCGTGCAGGACGCCTTTTTTTTGTCGCTCCTCGGCTACTCTCGTGCATTTGCATAAAAAGCTGGACTGTCCTCAAAATCAGTTGTGCATCTGCACCATGACCCTGGCAGGAACCGCCTCTACCATTCCATCAGAGGGCGCAATGCCTTCCCTGGGAGCATCTGCTGCCGACAGGAACAGAACAGGCCTCTCTCCCCACCTCGCTGATACCCAGCCATTCCCAGCCCATCTTTTCAGGCCAGCGGCTTCCCGCACGGCCTGACGGAGTCTTGTTGTCCATGACCGAATCCCCCAGACAACGCATCCTGGTCTTCCGCGCCCTGCCGGGGCTGGGCGACCTGCTGTGTGCCGTGCCTGCCCTGCGGGCGCTGCGGGCGGGGGAGCCGGATGCGGAAATCACGCTGCTGGGCCTGCCGCAAGCGGCACCTTTCGTGCAGCGGTTTCCCGACCTGATTGACCGGCTGGAGGTCTTCCCCGGCTTTCCGGGCCTGCCCGAGCAGCCGGTGCGGCAGGCGGAACTGCTCGCGCTCTTGCAGGAGGCGCAGGGGCGTTACGACCTGGCCCTTCAGATGCACGGCAGCGGCCCCATCAGCAACGTGCTGGTGTCGCTGCTGGGTGCGGACGCCATAGCGGGGCGCTTCGGGCCGGGGCAGTGGTGCCTGGACCCCGCGCGGTTCCTGCCCTACGAGGAGGGCCAGCCCGAACCGCTGGTGTGGCTGCGGCTGGCCGAGTTCCTGGGGTATCCGGCGCGGGGTGAGGAGCTGACCTTTCCCGTCCACGCGGCGGACCGGGAGGCGCTGCGTGCCCTGCCGGGTGCCGGAACCCTCGCACCGGGCCGGTATGCGGTGCTGCACCCCGGGGCCAGCCAGCCCGCGCGCCGCTGGTCACCGCGCAACTTCGCGCAGGTCGCCCAGCGGCTGGCCGCGCGGGGGCTGAGGGTGGTCCTGACGGGCACCCCGGCCGAGGCGGAGGTCACGCGGGCGGTGGCGGAGGCCCTCCCGGTGCCCGACGTGCTGGACCTGACCGGGCAGACAGAGCTGGGGACACTGGCGGCCCTCCTCGCGGACGCGCGGCTGCTGGTCAGCGGCGACACGGGCGTCTCGCACCTCGCGGCGGCCACCCGCACCCCCAGCGTGGTGGTGTTCCTCGCCTCCGACCCGGCCCGCTGGGCACCGCTGGACCGCGAGCGGCACCGCGTGGTGGTGGGGGATGACCTGGGGGCGGTGCTGGCGGAAGTGGACACGCTGCTGGGGCGGGAGGTGGCGCGTGTCCGCTGACGCCGAGCTGAGGGGGCGCGTGCTGCTGGCCTGCACCGGGAACCTGCCGCACCTGCGCCCGGCGCTGGAGACGTGCCGCGCGGCCTGGCCGGAGACGCAGTTCACGGTGCTGGCCCCCGCGCCCGAACGGGACGCCCTGCCGGACTGGGCGGACGCCCTCACGCCCGAGTCCTTCTGGACCCCGGACGTGCTGGAACGGCTGCGCGGCGGGCAGTTCGGTGCCGCCGTCATCCTGACTGCCCCCGGCGATTCCCCGCACGGGCTGGGCTACCTCTGCGCGCTGGCGGGGATTCCCGATCGGGCGGGAGTGTCGCGCGAGTTCGGCGGGCAGACGCTCACGCGGTGGGTGCGCGAGACACCTGGCCCCCTGGCCGACCCGCGGGGCAGGACGGGGGCCACGCACGCCACCACAGAACAGAGCGGGGAAACACCCGAAGTTCCAGACGCAGGGGGTGGTGTCACGCCGCTACAGGCCGACCCGGCCCGCGCCCTCCTCGCCGCCCTCTTTGCCGACCCTTCCCCCCACGACTGTTCCCCCCACGAAAGGAGCTGACATGCGACCCCTGAGGATTCTGACCTGGCACATTCACGGCAGCTACCTGTACTACCTCACGCAGGCTCCGCACGAGTTCTACCTTCCCGTCAAGCCGGGCCGGCCCGAGGGCTACGGCGGGCGCGCGGGCGACTTCCGCTGGGGCGACAACGTGCATGACGTTCCGGCGGAGGACGTGCGGAACCAGACCTTCGACGCGATTCTCTTCCAGTCGCACAGGAACTACCTCGAAGACCAGTTCGAGATTCTCTCGCCCGAACAGCGCCGGCTGCCGCGCATCTACCTGGAACACGACCCGCCGCGCGAGGTGCCGACCGACACCCGGCATCCCGTGGACGACCCGGAGACGTTACTGGTCCACGTCACCCCCTTCAACGACCTGATGTGGGACAGCGGGCGCACGCCCACGCGCGTCATCGAACACGGCGTGACCGACCCCGGCCTCACCTGGACCGGCGAGAAGGCCCGCGGCCTGACCGTGGTGAACGGTCTGCAAAAGCGCGGGCGGCGGCTGGGCGCGGACGTGTTCGAGCAGGTGCGGCAGGAGGTGCCGCTGGACCTGGTGGGCATGGAGTCGCAGGCGGCGGGCGGCCTCGGCAATATTCCGCTGGGCGACCTGCCCGCCTTCGCCGCGCCGTACCGCTTCTTCTTCAACCCGATTCGGTACACCAGCCTGGGCCTGGCCGTTTGCGAGGCGATGATGCTGGGGATGCCCATTGTTGGGCTGGCAACGACTGAGATGGCGACCGCCGTGCAAAACGGCGTGAACGGCTACGTGGACACCGACGTGCGGAAGCTGGTGGAACGGATGCAGCATCTGCTGGACGACCCCGAGGAGGCCCGCCGTCTGAGCGTGGGCGCGCGGGAAGTGGCGCGCGAACGCTTCTCGATTGAACGCTTCGCCCGCGACTGGGACGCCACCTTCCGCGAGGTGGCCGGACGCGGCGTGCCCGTGGGAGGACTGTGATGACCACGTCCGGGGTGAAAAAGATTGCCCTGATCAGCGAACACGCCTCTCCGCTCGCCACCCTGGGTGGCACCGATGCGGGTGGGCAGAACGTGTACGTGGCGCAGGTCGCGCGGCACCTGGCGAACCTGGGCCACGCGGTGGACGTGTTCACCCGCCGCGACGCCCCACACCTTCCCGAGGTGCTGGAGTGGGTGCCGGGCGTGCGGGTGGTGCATGTTCCGGCGGGTCCGGCGGCGGTGATTCCCAAGGAAGACCTGCTGCCGCTGATGCCCGAGTTCACCCGGTATATGGCCGCCTTCATGGCGCGGGAGGGGCGCTACGACCTGCTGCACGCCAACTTCTGGATGTCGGGGCTGGTGGCTGCCGACCTCAAGCGGCTGCTGGGCGTGCCCTTCGTGATCACCTTCCACGCGCTGGGCAAGGTGCGGCGGCTGCACCAGGGCGAGGCCGACGGCTTCCCCGACGACCGCTTCGCCATCGAGGAGCGGCTGGTGCGCGAGGCCGACCGCATCATTGCCGAGTGCCCGCAGGACGAGGCCGACCTGCGAGAGCTGTACGGGGCCGACCCCGCCCGCATCGTGACCGTGCCGTGCGGCTTCGACCCCGCCGAGTTCAGCCCGCAGGGCCGCCGGGAAGCGCGGGAGCGGCTGGGCCTGGACCCCGCCGAACTCACGGTGCTGCAACTGGGCCGCATGGTGCCGCGCAAAGGCGTGGACGACGCCATTCGCGGCTTCGCGCGGGCCGTCCGCAGCCTGGGGCAACCCGCCCGCCTGCTGGTGGTGGGCGGCAACAGCCCCGACCCCGACCCCGCCCTCACGCCTGAACTCGGCCGCCTGCGAGCCATCGCGCAAGAGGAGGGCGTAGAAGACCGCGTGACCTTTACCGGCAGCCGCGACCGCTCGGTGCTGCGCGACTACTACAGCGCCGCGGACGTATTCATCAGCACCCCGTGGTACGAACCCTTCGGCATCACGCCGCTGGAGGCGATGGCCTGCGGTACGCCGGTGCTGGGGGCGCGGGTGGGCGGCATCCAACACACGGTGGCTGACGGCGAAACCGGCTTCCTGGTGCCGCCGCGCGACCCCGACGCGCTGGGTGAGCGGCTGGCCGACCTGCTGGCCGACGCCGCATTGCGCGAACGCATGGGCGCGGCGGCCCTGGCGCGGGTGCGGACGCATTTCACCTGGGAGGGCGTGGCGCGGCAACTCGCGCAGGTGTACCGCGAGGTCGGGGAGGAGACGGCGGCACAGCCCGCCCTGCCGCCCGCCGGGGACGCCGTCGGCAGCACCATAGACAGCGCCGTGGACCGGGCCTTCCAGAACCTGATCACCACGCTGGCGCACTCGCGCGCCGCACTGGGACCGCAGATCGAGGCGGCGGCGGCAGCCATCACCGCCTGTTTCGAGCGGGGCGGCAAGGTGCTGGTGTGCGGGAACGGCGGGAGCGCCGCCGACGCGCAGCACTTCGCAGCGGAACTGGTGGGCCGCTTCCGCCTCGACGGGCGGCGGGGCCTGCCGGTGCTGGCGCTGACCGCCGACACCGCGATGCTCACCGCCTGGTCGAACGACGTGGGCTTTGGCGACGTGTTCGCGCGGCAGGTCGAGGCCTTCGGAACGGAAGGGGACCTGCTGCTCGCCATCAGCACCAGCGGGCGCTCCCCCAACGTGGTCGCCGCACTCCAGGCGGCCCGGCGGCGCGGGCTGACCACCCTCGCGCTGCTGGGGGGCCGGGGCGGGGACGCGCTGGCGCTGGCCGACCTGCCCCTGCTGGTGCCGAGCAGCGACACGCCCCGCATTCAGGAGGTCCACATCCTCGCCCTGCACCTGATCTGCGAACTCGTGGAGGAACAGATCAGCGAGGGCCTGCCCACCCACCTCCCGCCCCCCGTGCGCCTGAACCCGCCCGGTGCCGCCCCCCTCATCTCTGCCCCGCAGACCAACGGGAACCGCAAAGGAGTGAACGTATGACCCAGACCACGCAACAGCCCCAGAACCAGAACACGCAGACCCAGGCCCAGCCCGACTTCAGCCAGTCCCTCGCCGGGCAGGTGGCCCTCGTCACCGGCGGCGGCAGCGGACTCGGCGCAGCCATCTGCCGCGTGCTGGCTGAGTCCGGCGCGCAGGTGATTGCCGCCGACATCCAGCTCCCGCAGGCCGAGCGCCTCGCCGCCGAGCTGACCGAGGCCGGCCACCAGGTCCGCGCCATCAGCCTCGACGTGCGCGATGAGAACGCGCTGGAGCAGGTCGTGGCGCAACTGGAAGAGGAGTACGGCCACCTCGACATCCTGATCAACAACGCGGGCACCGACGTCACGGTTGCCATCGAGGAACTCAGCGTGGCGGACATCGACCGCGTGCTGGACGTGAACCTGCGCGGACCGTTCCTGCTGTCGCGCGCGGCGCTGCCCCATATGGCAAAGCGCGGGCGCGGGGCCATCGTCAACATCACCTCCACCGCCGCCAAGCGCGCCTGGGCCAACGCGACCGCCTACCACGCGAGCAAGTGGGGCCTGCTGGGCCTGAGCCACGCGCTGCACGTGGAGGCGCGGCCCCAGGGCGTGCGCGTGACCGCGCTGGTGGTCGGCGGGATGCAGACGCCCTTCATCCTGGAACGCTTCCCCGACACCCCCCTGGAGAACCTGCAGGACCCGCGCAACGTGGCCGAGGCCGTGCGCTACGTGCTGCTCCAGCCGGAAGGCACGGTGGTCCCCGAGATGACCGTCATCCCCATGCGCGAAACCTCCTGGCCGTGAGCGGCCTCCCCGCCGGGGCCGCCCGGAAAGCGGTGCTGCTCGACAAGGACGGCACTTTAATCGAGGACGTGCCCTACAACGTGGACCCCGCCCTCATCCGGCTGCTGCCCGGCGTGGGGGAGGCGCTCCGGGCGCTGCACGCGGCGGGCTACACGCTGGTCGTCATCACCAACCAGTCCGGCGTGGCGCGGGGCCTGTTCCCGGAAGCCGCGCTGGAGGGCGTGGAGGCGCGGCTGCGTGAACTGCTGGCGGCCGAGGGAGTGCCGCTGGCGGGCTTCCTCGCCTGCCCGCACCACCCGGAGGGCACCGTGGCTCCCTACGCGCAGGAATGCGAGTGCCGCAAGCCGCAGCCGGGCTTGCTGCGCCGCGCCGCCCGCGAGCTGGGGCTGGACCTGAGCGCCTCGTGGATGGTCGGGGACATTCTGAACGACGTGGAGGCCGGGGGGCGGGCCGGGTGCCGCACGGTGCTGCTGGACACCGGGGGCGAGACGGAGTGGGTGCCTGGGCCGTACCGCACGCCGGACGTGACGGCGCGGGGCTGGCCCGAGGTGGCCGCCGTGATTCTCCAGGCACAGGAGGAGGGGAGGACCGATGCTCTTAGAACACCTTGACGAGTTCCGCCACCTGCGGGTGGTCGTGGTCGGTGAGGCGATGCTGGACAGCTACCTGTACGGCACCGCCGACCGCCTCTGCCGCGAGGCCCCGGTGCCCATCGTGGCGCTGCACGGGCGGCACGACGTGCCCGGCGGGGCCGCCAACGCCGCCGTGAACGCCCGCGCGCTGGGGGCCAGCGTGGAGTTCCTGTCGGTGCTGGGGGCCGACGCCGAGGGCGACATCCTCCTGAGTCGGCTGGAGGAGGCGGGTGTGGACACGGCGGGCGTGGTCCGTTCGCAGGGGCGCGAGACGTTGGTCAAGCAGCGGGTAATGGCCGCCTCGCAGATTCTGCTGCGGCTGGACCGGGGCACCGAGCAGGGCGTGGCCGGCGAGGATGAGGAAGCCCTCATCACGCACCTGCGCGCCGCCTTCCGCCGGGCCGACGCGGTCATCGTTTCCGACTACGGGTACGGTGTCCTGACCCCCCGCGTCATCGCGGCGCTGGCCGAGGAACAGGCCCGCTCGCCCCGCGTGCTGATGGCCGATGCCAAGCAGCTCGGCCGTTACCGCGAGGTGGGCGTGACCGCCGCCAAGCCCAACTACGGCGAGGCGCTGGCGCTGCTGAAGGAGACGGCGCAGCCTGGCCCCGAGGAACGGCTCGCGCAGGTCGCCGGCTGGGAGGAGGCCGTGCTGGAGCAGACCGGCGCGCGCATCGTGGCCGTGACGCTGGACGTGGAGGGCGCGCTGGTGTTCGAGCAGGGGCAACCCGCCTACCGCACCTTCACGCGGCCGCACTCCAACGCGAACGCGACCGGGGCCGGGGATACCTTCGTGGCGACGCTGGCCCTGGCCCTGGCTACCGGGGCCGACACGCCCGCTGCCGCCGACCTCGCCTCCGCCGCCGCGACGGTGGTGGTGCAGCGCGACGGCACCACGGTCTGCACCCACGCCGAGCTGCGTGACTTCCTGACCGCCGAGAACAAGGTGCTGGACCGGGAGGCGGTGCTGACGCGCATTGCCGCGCTGCGCGACCAGGGACGCCGGGTGGTCTTTACCAACGGCTGCTTCGACCTGCTGCACCGCGGGCACATCACCTACCTCAACCAGGCCAAGGCGCTGGGCGACGTGTTGGTGGTCGGCCTGAACGACGACGCCAGCGTGCGCCGCCTCAAGGGAGCCTCGCGGCCCATCAACCCCACGGAAGACCGCGCGCAGGTGCTGGCGGCGCTGAGCTGCGTGGACCTGATTGTGCCCTTCACCGAGGACACGCCCGCCGCGCTGATCGAGGCGCTGCGCCCCGACGTGTACGTCAAGGGCGGCGACTACACCCGCGAGACGCTGCCCGAAGCGCCGCTGGTGGAATCGCTGGGCGGCGAGGTGCGGCTGCTTCCCTACCTCGACGACCGTTCCACGACGGGCATCATCGAGCGGGTGCGGCGGGCCTACGCGACGGGGGACTGATGGCCGACTGGACCCAGGCCCGCAACATCCTCGCCGTGCGCCTCGACACGCTGGGCGACGTGCTGATGACCACCCCGGCGCTGCGGGCGCTGAAGGTGAGCCAGCCCCAGAACGGACAGGTGCAGCGCCGCGTGACGCTGCTCACCTCGCCGCCCGGTGCCGCGGTCGCCCGCCTCGTGCCGGAACTCGACGAGGTGCTGGTGTACGAGGCCCCCTGGCTCAAGGCCACGCCACCGCGGGCGAGCAGCGCCCCCGACCTGGAGATGGTCGCCTTCCTGCGCGAGCGGGGCTTCGACGCCGCCGTCATCTTCACCGTCTACAGTCAGAACCCGCTGCCCTCCGCGCTGCTGTGCTACCTGGCCGACATCCCGCTGCGGCTGGCCCACTGCCGTGAGAATCCCTATCAACTGCTCACCGACTGGGTGCGCGAGACGGAGCCGGAGGGGGGCATCCGCCACGAGGTCCAGCGGCAGCTCGATCTGGTGGGCGCGGTGGGGGCGGTGACGCCGGACGAGCGGCTCTCGCTGGGCTTCTCGACAGAGGCAGCGGCGCGGGTGACGGAACGGCTGACTGGGCTGGACATGGCGCGGCCCTGGGCGGTCATCCACCCTGGCGCAACTGCCGCCTCACGCCGCTACCCTCCCGAATACTTCGCGGAGGTGGCGCGGCAACTGGCGGAGCGGGGACTGACGCTCCTCTTTACCGGTGATAACGGCGAGCGGGAACTCATCGCGGGCATTCAGCGGATGGCAGGCGGTGTCGGCCAATCGCTGGCCGGGGAACTGGGGCTGGAGGAACTGGCGGCGCTCATCGCCCGCGCTCCCCTGCTGATTTCCAACAACACCGGCCCGGCACACATGGCCGCGGCGCTGGGCACGCCCGTCGTGGACCTGTACGCCCTCACCAACCCGCAGCACACGCCCTGGCAGGTGCCTTCGCGGGTCCTCTCGCATGACGTGGAGTGCCGCTGGTGCTACAGCTCCGTCTGCCGCACCGGGCATCATCTCTGCCTGCGCGGCGTGCCGCCAGGAGAGGTGGTCGCGGCGGCGCTGGACCTGCTGACACCGGCCCCGGTTGAGGTGGCAAGGTGACCCCCCTCGACATCCTGATTCCCACCTGTGACCGGCCGGGGGCGTTGGCCGCGACCCTCACCAGCCTGTCGGCGCAGACGGCCCAGCCCTTCCGGGTGGTGATTTCCGACCAGGGGGAACAGGCGGCGCAGGAGCGGCCCGAGGTCGCCACCGCCCTGCGCGTGCTGGAACTGCACGGCTGCGCGGTGGAGGTGTACCGCCACCTGCCCCGGCGCGGCATGGCCGAACAGCGCCAGTTTCTGCTGGAGCAGGCGCGCGCGCCCTCCGTGCTGTTTCTGGACGACGACCTGATTCTGGAACCGTGGGTGGTGGCGCAGATGCTGGAGGCCCTCCAGCGCGAGGGCTGCGGCTTCGTCGGTAGCGCCGTCATCGGCCTGAGCTACCGCGCCGACGTGCGCCCGCATCAGCAGGCGGTGGAGTTCTGGGAGGGGCCGGTCACGCCGGAGACGGTGAGGCCCGGCACAGCGGCCTGGGAACGCTACATGCTGCACAACGCAGCGAACCTGCTGCACGTGCAGCAGCAGCACGCGCCTGCCCCCGAACAGAGCCGCCTCTACAAGGTGGCGTGGGTGGGCGGCTGCGTCCTGTACGACCGCGCGTGCCTGGAGGCCGTGGGCGGCTTCGGCTTCTGGCGCGAGCTGCCCGAGCACCACGCGGGCGAGGACGTGCTGGCCCAGCAGCGGGTGATGGCCCGCTTCGGCGGCTGCGGCGTGATGCCGTCGGGCGTGTACCACCAGGAACTGCCCACCACCCTGCCGAACCGTGAGGTGGACGCGCCGAAGGTGCTGGACCTATGACCACGCCTCTGCATCCGAACTGGGCCAACGTCAAAAACGTTCTGGTCATGCGCCTCGACAACATCGGGGACGTGGTGATGACCTCCCCCGTGCTGCGTTCCCTCAAGGAAGCCCTGCCCGGCGTGCGCCTCACGCTGATGGTGAGTCCGGGAGGGTCGGCCGCCGTGCCGCTGCTCCCCTGGGTGGACGACGTCATCGTCTGGCGGGCGATGTGGCAGCAACTGGGCGGCGGTCACGCCGACCCGGCGCAGGAGGCGGAACTCACCCGGCTGCTGCGCGAGCGCAACTTCGACGCAGCGGTGCTGCTGACCTCCTTCAGCCAGACGCCCCACGCGGCGGCCCTGGCCTGCCTGCTGGCCGGGATTGGGCTGCGGCTGGGCGAGTCGGCGGAAAGCGCCCCCGGCCTCCTCACGCACGAGCCGCCCTCCCCCACCCCGGAGGCCGCCCAGCAGGCCGAACGGAACTTGCGCCTGCTGGAATCGGCGGGCGTGCCTGTACGCGACCGGGCGCTGGAGGTTCACGTTTCAGAGGAGGCCCGCCGTCAGGCCGCCGCGCTGCTGCCGGGGCCGTACCTGCTGCTCAATCCCTTCGCCAGTTGCTCGGCCCGCACCTATCCGCCCGAGCGGGCCGCCCACGCCGCCCGGTTGATGGCCGAACAGCTGGGCTGGCAGGTGGCCGTCACCGGCGTGGAAAAGGACCGCGAGCGCGCCGCAGCGCTGCTGGCCGAACTCGGTCCGGCCGGCGTGGACCTGCTGGGCTGCACGGACCTCGCCACCTTCGCGGCGCTCATCGGGGGCGCGGGACTGGTGCTCACCAACAACACCTCCGCCCTGCACCTGGCCGACGCGCTGCGGACGCCCGTGCTGGTCACCTACTCCGGCACGGATTACGAGACGCAGTGGCAGCCGCGCAGCACCCGCTTCACCCTGCTGCGCCGTCCCACGCCCTGCCACCCCTGCTACGCCTTCCAGTGTCCCTTCCACCTGGAGTGCCTGGACATCGCGCCGGGGGAAGTGGCGCAGGCGGGGCTGGACCTGCTGGCCCGCAGCGCCGCGCCCGAGGCCATGACCCTGCGCTGAGCTGCCGGAACCAGGCACCGCCCAGCGGCCTCACCTGAACATGGGGGGCCGCTTCTCCTTGTTCAAAACCACAAGAGGTCATCGTAGGATTCACCTGTTTCACCATTTCGCACCCGGTCCGCCCGGCCTATGCTGAGGCACCGACAACCCGCCTTTCCTCTCCCCTCCACGCGGAGGTCCCATGATTGGAGTCCATCCTTGAAACTCGCCCGCTTCATCTCCGGGGGCCGCTTTCTGAACGGCCACCTGCAAGACGGCCAGCTTATCGATGCCGCCGGCGTCGCCCACGACCCCAATGCCGTGCAGTTCCGCCTGCCGGTGGACCCACCCAAGGTCATCGCCCTCGCGCTGAACTACAACGACCACGCGGGCGAACTCGGCCTTACGCAGCCCAAGGAACCGGCCCTCTTCTGGAAGCCGAACACCACGCTGCTGCCGCACCGGGGCACCGTCATCTACCCGCGCGGCGCGGAGTTCATGCACTACGAGGTCGAACTCGGCGTCATCATCGGGTGCGACGCCCGGCGGGTGAAGGCGAAGGACGCGATGGACTACGTGGGCGGCTACACCATCGGCAATGACCTGGTGGTGCGCGACTACGTGACCAACACCTTCCGACCCCCGATGCGCGGCAAGGGCTGGGACACCTTCGGGCCGCTGGGGCCGTACTACGTCACCGCCGACGAGATTGCCGACCCGCACAACCTGGCGCTGACCGCCCACGTGAACGGCGAGCTGCGGCAGGAAGGCAGCACGCGCGACATGATTTTCGGGATTCCCGAGCTGATTGAACACATCAGCCGCTTCATGACGCTGCAAAAGGACGACGTGATTCTGACCGGCACGCCGAAGGGCATTTCTCACGTGCGCCCCGGCGACGTGATGCGCCTGGAGGTCGAGGGCCTGGGCGTGCTGGAAAACGACATTCAGGAAGAGGACGAGGGGGCCGAACCCATCACGGGCAAGGAGAGCAAGGAAGGCGAGTGGGACGGGCGGTGAATGGGATGGGGGCGTCAGGCAAACGGGGGGCGGCGCTCATCCGGCGGGGGCAACCTGCGGGCATGAAGCTGAAACCTGTCCTGACGCTGGGCCTCGCGCTCTCCGCCCTCGCCCTGGCCGCGCCCGTGCGGTACGAAATGAAGTCGTACGCGAACATCGGCGGGAAGTGGCAGCCCGCCTTCGCGTGGTGTGACGCGCCCGACCGGGTGATTGCGGTAACGCAGCCTGCCGGGGCTGACCTGAGCCAACCTCAGCCCATCAAGCTCCGGCAGGTGCTCAAGCGGCCCGCGCCGAATACAGATGCCTTTGACTATGTGGCCGAATACCTCCTCGGTCCCGGCGAGGGGGCGGCGGGGAGCATCTACACCGCCATCACGTTCCCGGACGGCACAGGTCAGGATGGGCAGTACTTCATCCATACCAGCAACGTCGAGAACGTGCAGGACCCCGCCTACCGCATGACCCACGTGAACGAGTTCCGCACGCCGGAAGGCGCGTTCCGCTGCCGCTACCAGCCCCAGGCGGTGTTTATGGGCGCGACGAACAAGCGCACGGTGATTGTCTGGGACAACGGCAAGACAGCCACCTACGCCACGCGGAATTTCGACGGGACGCCAGGGGTATACGTGACGGGCGGGAAGTGGACGGCGGACGAACACGGGAAGGAGTACCGCTTCACGTCCAGTGACGGCTATGTCTATGTCGTGAACGCTAGCCCGTTCTCTGCCCAAGTTCAGGTGAAAAAAGGGGACAAGGTTCTATTGACTGAACCTTTCCTCGCCTACTCCATCAGCCAGCCCGCAAAGGAGCAACCATGACCCAGACTGTCACCCCAAATCACGAACAGGCCCGCGAACTGCGCGAGCGCACGCGGCAGCGGGGCATCCGGCACTTCATCGGCGGCGAGTGGGTGCATTCCCTCGGCGGCGAGACGTTCGAGACGCACACCCCGACCGACAACTCCGTGCTGGCGACGGTAGCGAGCGGGGACGCGGCGGACATCGACCGCGCCGCTCGCGCCGCCCATGACGCCTTCCAGAC
This sequence comes from Deinococcus carri, assembly GCF_039545055.1. NCBI lineage: Bacteria > Thermotogati > Deinococcota > Deinococci > Deinococcales > Deinococcaceae > Deinococcus > Deinococcus carri. Next base: position 99,710 of record NZ_BAABRP010000004.1, on the reverse strand, counting down.
CTGGCGCGAGGTGAGCGGCACGGAACGCCGCAAGCTGCTGCACCGTGTCGCGGACCTCATCGAAGCCCGCGCGCAGGAAATCGCCCTGCTGGAGAGCATAGACACCGGCCAGGCCATCCGCTTCATGAAGTCGGCGGCAGCGCGGGGGGCGGAGAACTTCCGTTTCTTCGCGGACCGTGCGCCGGGTGCGGCGGACGGGCAGAGCCTTCCCGCGCCCGGCTTCCTGAACTACACCCTGCGCCAGCCCATCGGCCCCGTCGGCGTCATCACGCCCTGGAACACGCCCTTCATGCTGTCCACCTGGAAGATTGCCCCGGCGCTGGCGGCAGGTTGCACGGTGGTCCACAAGCCCGCCGAGTGGAGTCCGGTCACGGCGACCCTGCTGGCCGAAATCATGGACGAGGCGGGGATTCCGGGGGGCGTGGTGAACCTGGTCCACGGCTTCGGCGAGAGCGCGGGCAAGGCGCTGACGGAACACCCGCTGATTAAAGCGGTGGCCTTCGTGGGCGAGACGACCACCGGCAGCCACATCATGCGGCAGGGGGCCGACACGCTGAAGCGCGTTCACTTCGAGCTGGGCGGCAAGAACCCGGTCGTGGTGTTCGACGACGCCGACCTCGACAAGGCACTCGATGCCGTGGTGTTCATGATTTACAGCCTGAACGGCGAACGCTGCACCAGCTCCAGCCGCGTGCTGATTCAGGACGGCATCTACGACGAGTTCACTGCCCGCATCGCCGAACGCGCGAGGAACATCCGCGTGGGCGACCCGCTCGACCCCAACACCGAAATCGGCCCACTGGTCCACCCCCGCCACTTCGAGAAGGTCATGTCCTACTTCGACCGGGCACGCGAGGAAGGCGCGACCATCGCGGCGGGCGGCGAGCGCGTGGGCGAGGACGGCAACTTCGTCTCCGCGACCCTCTTTACCGGCGCAAGCAACGACATGAAGATTGCCCAGGAGGAAATCTTCGGCCCCGTCCTGACCGCCATCCCCTTCCGCGACGAGGCGGACGCCCTGGCCCTCGCCAACGACGTGAAGTACGGGCTGGCCGGGTATCTGTGGACCAACGACCTCACCCGCGCGCACCGCTTCGCGCAGGCCCTCGAAGCCGGGATGGTGTGGGTGAACAGCGAGAACGTGCGCCACCTGCCCACGCCCTTCGGCGGTGTGAAGAACAGCGGCATCGGGCGCGACGGCGGCGACTACTCCTTCGACTTCTACATGGAGACGAAGAACATCGCCATCAGCCTGGGCACGCACAAGACGGCGAAACTGGGCGTGGGCCAGCCGGTGAAGGTGGACAAGAGCGAGGTGGAGGGGTGAGGCATTGGGAAGGGCGAGCGTTGCTCGCCACCCCCCTCCCAGCCTCCCCCGCAAGGGGGGAGGAGTTAAAGCGCTTCGGCTATTCGCTCCAGCACGCCCGGCAGGTTGTTTCGCACTTCGTTGTTCCAGAAGCGCAGCACTCGGAAACCACGTGCGGTAAGTTCAGCGTCTCGCACTGCGTCATATTCACTTTCGGCGTGCTGGCTGCCGTCCAGCTCAATCACGAGCTTCCGCTCAAGGCAGACGAAATCTGCAAAGTAGAAGCCGAGAGCCTGCTGCTTACGAAACGCCACGCCCAATTGATTGGCCCGCAACCGGCCCCACAACAACTGCTCCTCCGGCGTCATGCTCCGCCGCAATTCCCGCGCTCGGCGATTCTGCTCAAGGCGAGAAAACCTCTCCATACCAGCAGCTTAAAGCCCTCCCCCCTTGCGGGGGAGGGTTGGGAGGGGGGTGGCGAGCAACGCTCGCCCTCCACAGGAGGCCCCAGATGACTCCCCCCATCCACCGCATCCTCATCACCGGGGCCGCCGGTCAAGTCGGCACCGCCCTGCGCGAGGGCTTACGCGGACACTTCCCCATCATCCGCCTGACCGACAACCGCGACCTGGGCGAGGCGCAGCCCGGTGAGGAACTCGTGCGGGCCGACCTGACCGACTTCGACCAGGTGCGGGCGGCGATGGAAGGCGTGGACGCCGTGATTCACCTGGGCGGCATTCCCGACGAGGACACCTACGAGCGCATCCGCGACGTGAACATAGACGGCACGTATAACGTGCTGGAAGCCGCGCGACAGGCGGGCGTGACGCGCGTGGCCTTCGCGTCCAGCATCCACGCCGTCGGCTTCTACCCCCGTTCGGAGAAGGTCAGCCCCGACATGCCCGTCCGCCCCGACACGTATTACGGCGTCAGCAAGGTCTTCGGGGAGGCGCTGGGCCGGATGTACTTCGAGAAACACGGCGTGGCGTTCGTCGGCGTCCGCATCTGCTCCTTCCAGCCGCGCCCGAAGGACGCCCGGCATCTCAGCACGTGGCTCAGCCCGCGCGACGCCGTGCAGCTCTTCGAAAAGGCCGTCACTGCGCCAGATGTGGGGTTCCTGCTTGTGGCAGGCATCAGCGGCAACACCCGCCGCTGGATGACCGAGGACGGCTGGGACGTGCTGGGCTATGAACCGCAGGACAACGCCGAAGCCTACGCGGCAGAGGTGGAACACCTCCACGGCGACCCGCAGGACTTAGTAGAGCAGCGGCAGGGCGGGATTTTCGTGGCTTCGGAGTACCGGGGACTGGCGGAGAAGAAAGGCTGACATGGCCCTCCTCGAACACGTCGCCTTCCAGGCCCGCGAGCTGGACCGCACCCAGGCCTTCTATGAGGTCTTCGGCGCGGAAACATCCCGTCATGCGGGCGGAAAGCGGCTGTTCGTCACCCTGGGTGGTCCCACCCGCCTGATCTTCGACCACACCGACTCGCCACTGGACGTGAGCGCCGTGACGTATCTGGGCATCGAACTGGATTCGTTCGAGGAGGTGGACACCCTCTTCACCCTTCTCTCGGAACGGGCCGCCATCCGACGTGACCTGCGCGAGGAGTACCGCCACGCCGCCGGACCTTATGGCTTCTTCGTGGCGGACCCCGACGGCTACGTCATCAAAGTCTTCAAGTACCACACCCCCACCAGCGAACAGAGCTAAGGAGGCATCCCCTATGGCAGCCATCACCGGACAGCAGTTCCTCGACCGCCTGCGGCAGAACCCGCCCACCCTCTACATCGACGGGCAGCGGGTGCAGGACCCCACCACGCACCCCGCGACCCGCAACATGGCGCACTCGCTGGCGGGGCTGTACGACCTCCAGAACCAGCCGGACCTGCGCGAGAAGCTCACCTACGAGGAAAACGGCCAGCGTTACCCCATGAGCCTGATGGTGCCGCGCAGCCAGGAGGACCTGGCCCGGATTGGCGAGGCGCACCGCATCCGCGCGAACTACTCGCTGGGCTTCCTGGGCCGCGCACCCGACTACATGAATGCGAACGTAATGGCGGCGGGCGCGGGGGCCGAGTATTTCAACCAGTGCAGCGCCAGCCAGCCGGGCAGCGAGAAGCGCGACTTTGCGGCGAACATGCGCCGCTACGCTGAACTGGTCCGCGAGCATGACCTCTGCCTCACGCACGCGCTCACCAACCCGCAGGTGAACCGGGCCAAGCAGGCCAGCGAGATGCCCGACCCCTACATCGCGCTGGGCGTGGTGGAGGAACGCGAGGACGGCATCCTCGTGCGGGGTGCGCGAATGATGGCGACGCTGCCCATCGCCGACGAGATTCTGGTGTTCCCCTCCACCGTGCTGAAGGAAAACGCCGACAAGAGCCGCTACGCGATGGGCTTCGCGCTGCCCACCAATGCGCCCGGCCTGAGCTTCCAGTGCCGCGAGCCGTTCGACATCGGCCGGGGGCCGGAAGACCACCCGCTGGGCAGCCGCTTCGACGAGCAGGACGCCTTCGTCATCTTCGACGACGTGCTGGTGCCCTGGGAGCGCGTCTTCCTGCTGTACGACGTGGAGTTGGCAAACAAGGCTTATGCGGCGACCGACGCCGTGCTGCACATGGCGTATCAGGTGGTGAACCTCAAGATTGCCAAGACCGAAGCCTTCCTGGGCACCGCGCAGAGCATCGTGAACGCCATCGGCAGCGGGCAGTTTCAGCACGTGCAGAGCAAGGTCGCGGAAATCATCATCATGCTGGAAATCATGAAGGCGCTGGAGGTGGCCGCCGTGGCGGGCGCGACGGTAAACGAGTACGGCGTGATGACCCCGGCGCGTGGCCCGCTCGACGCCGCCCGCAACTACTACCCGGCCATGTACGCCCGCCTGCCCGAGCTGCTGCAACTACTGGGCGCGAGCGGCATCATCATGATGCCCAGCCAGGCCGACCGCGAGGGACCGCTGGGGCCGCAGATTGCCAAGTACCTGCAAGCCGGGAACGCCAGCGCGGAGGACCGCCTCAAACTCTTCCGCCTCGCCTGGGACATGTCCATGAGCAGCTTCGGGGGCCGCCAGAGCCTCTACGAGAAGTTCTTCTTCGGGGACCCGGTGCGGATGCACTCCGCGCTGTACGAGGTGTACGACAAGGGACCCGCCGTGGAGCGGATTGGGCAGTTCCTGAAGCGCAGCGAGAAGCCGCAGGCGGCCCAGAGCCAGTCCGAGGGGGTGACGGCGTGACCGCTCCCCGCCCCGACGTGATTCGCATCGCCCATACCGTCTTCACCGTCACGGACCTGGAAGCCTCGCGCGACTTCTACGTGAGCCTGCTGGGCATGAACGTGCTGCACGAGACGCCCGGCGCGCTGTACCTGCGCGGCGTCGAGGACCGCGAGTGGACGCTGAAGCTGGAGCAGGCCCCCTCTGAAAAGGGAATGGGGGCGGGCGTGCGCCACCTCGCCTACCGGGTCCGCAGCGACGCCGATCTCGACGGCCTGGTGGCCCTGGCCGAGCGCGAGGGTCTCCCCTACCGCTGGGAGGAGGAACTCGACCGCCCGCGCATGCTGCGGATGCAGGACCCCTTCGGCGTGCCGGTGGCCTTTTTCCGCGAGAGCCGGACGTATCCCTGGCTCCTCCAGGACTACCACCAGCACCGGGGGCCGGGCCTCCAGCGCGTGGACCACGTCAACGTGATGACGCCGGACGTGGAGGGCATGATGACCTGGTACGGGCGCGAACTGGGCTTCCGCACCTCCGAGTTCACCGAGGACGAGGCGGGGCGCATCTGGGCGGCGTGGGTGCAGCGCCGGGGCGGTGTCCACGACCTCGCCATGACGAACGGCGCGGGGCCGAGGCTGCACCACTGGGCCTACTGGATGCCCGACGCCATGAGCATCATCCGCACCTGCGACATCCTGGCGGGGGCGCGGCAGCCCGAGCGCATCGAGCGTGGGCCGGGGCGGCACGGCATCTCCAACGCCTTCTTCCTGTACATCCGCGACCCCGACGGCCACCGCATCGAGCTGTACACCAGCGACTACATCACGGTGGACCCCGACTTCGAGCCGATTCGCTGGCAGCTCAACGACCCCCGGCGGCAGACGCTGTGGGGGGCCAAGACGCCCCGGAGCTGGTTCGAGGAAGGCTCGCACATGGAGGCCTTTGAAGGCGGCTGGGTGCAGCCGGTGGAGGGCGAGCTGAAGGGGATTCCGGCGCATGTCATCTGAGGGGTCAGCGGTCAGCGGTCAGCCGTCAGCAGCCAGCGTCATTCCCGTTGAGGCACTGGCGGGGCTAGCTGCCGAGCTGGACGGGGCGGAGGCGAGCGGCGTTCAACTGGCTCCCTTCTCGGAGCGGTTTCCGGGGATGACGATTGCGGATGCCTACGCGGTGCAGCGGGCGTGGGTGGCGCGTAAGGTGGACGGCGGGCGGCGCGTGCTGGGGCACAAGATTGGCCTCACGTCGCGGGCGATGCAGATGGCCTCACAGATTGACGAGCCGGACTACGGGGCGCTGCTGGACGACATGTTCTTCGAGCCGAACGGGGACATCCCCCTCTCGCGCTTCGTGGCCCCGAAGGTGGAGGTAGAACTGGCCTTCGTTCTGAAAGCCGACCTGCAAGGCCCCGGCGTGACGGTCTTCGACGTGCTGCGTGCCACCGAGTACGTGACGCCCGCCGCCGAGATTATCGACGCGCGGCTTCAGCGGGTGAGCAAGGAGACGGGCAAGCCCCGCCGCGTCACCGACACCATCAGCGACAACGCGGCCAACGCCGGGGTCATTCTGGGCGGGCGCGCGGTGCGGCCTGACGATGTGGACCTGCGCTGGGCCGCCGCCCTGTGCATCCGCAACAGCGTCATCGAGGAAACGGGTGTGGCAGCAGGCGTGCTGGGGCACCCGGCGACCGGCATCGCCTGGCTCGCGGGCCGCCTCGCCCCCCACGGCGAGGGCCTGAAGGCGGGCGAGATTGTGCTGGCGGGGTCGTTCACCCGCCCGGTGGACATCGCTTCGGGCGACGTGTTCACCTTCGACTACGGGCCACTGGGGACCTTCTCCTGCCGGTTTGCTGGGGATGCCCGTGGCCGCTGAGCCTGTCCCCCCGCAGAACGCCTTCAAGACGGCGCTGACGCAGGGCAACACCCTCTACGGCTTCTGGCTGGCCCTGGCCGACGCCTACAGCGCCGAGGTCTGCGCGGGGGCGGGCTTCGACTGGCTGGTCATCGACGGCGAACACGCGCCGAACGACGTGCGGAGCATCCTGAGCCAGCTTCAGGCGGTCGCGCCGTATCCCTCCGCGTCCGTGGTGCGCCCGCCGGTCGGGGACACGGTCCTGATCAAGCAACTGCTGGACATCGGTGCGCAGAACCTCCTCATTCCGATGGTGGAGTCGGCGCAGCAGGCCCGCGAGCTGGTGGCAGCCACCCGGTACCCGCCGCGGGGGGTGCGCGGCGTGGCGAGTGCGCTGGTGCGGGCGAGCGGCTTCTCGCGGAACGCCGACTACCTGGGGCAGGCGGACGCGGGCATCTGTCTGCTGGTGCAGGTGGAGTCGGTGACGGGGCTGGAGGCCCTGGACGAAATCGCGGCGGTGGAGGGTGTGGACGGAGTGTTTCTCGGCCCCGCCGACCTTGCCGCCTCCCTCGGGCACCTGGGGCAGCCGGGACACCCGGACGTGCAGGCCGCCATCCGGGAGGCTGCCCGCCGGATTCGCGCGGCGGGCAAGGCGGCGGGCAGCCTCGCCACCGACGAGGCGGTCGCCCGGACCTACCTGGACTGGGGCTATACCTTCGTGGCGGTGGGGGTGGACGTGTTGCTGCTGACCCGCGCCACGACGGCATTGCTGGCTCGTTTCCGGGAGTAGGCAGATTTGCTCGTCACGTGACGAGCAGAGATGGGGCGGGGGCTATGCTTCCCCGC
>NZ_BAABRP010000004.1:0-87500 GCF_039545055.1 Deinococcus carri | reverse complement strand
GCGCAGTCGCTCTCGCTGGGGCATTCCGGCGTGCGGCCCGAGGTCGTGGAGCTGCTGCTGGCGCTGCTGAACGCGGAGGCGCATCCGGTGGTCCCCGCGCAGGGCAGCGTGGGAGCTTCCGGGGACCTCGCGCCGCTGGCGCACCTCGCGCTGGGGCTGCTGGGGCTGGGCGAGATGGAGTACGGTGGTCAGGTGCGGCCCGCCGCCGACGTGCTGGCCGGGCTGGGCCTCACGCCGCTCACGCTGGAGGCCAAGGAGGGGCTGGCCCTGATCAACGGCACGCAACTGATGGGCAGCCTGCTGGCCCTCGCGCTGCACGACGCGCGGACGCTGCTGCATACCGCCAACCTCGCCGCCGCGATGACGGTGGAGGCGCTTTCCGGCAGCCACCGGCCCTTCAGCGAGGGCGTGGTGCGCCTGCGGCCCCACCCCGGCGCGCTGGAGGTCGCCGCCGAGGTGCGGACCTTCCTGCGTGGCTCCGCGATTGCCCCCGCTCACGCGAATTGCGGCAAGGTGCAGGACGCCTACAGCCTGCGCGCCGTGCCCCAGGTTCACGGGGCCAGCCTCGACGCGCTGATGCAGGCCGAGCGCGTGCTGGAAGTCGAGTTCGCCTCCGTGACCGACAACCCGCTGATCTTCCCGGAGACCGGGGAAGTCATTTCGGGCGGCAACTTCCACGGGCAACCGCTGGCCCTCACCGCCGACGCGCTGAAGGTCGCGGTGGCCGAACTCGGCAGCATCAGCGAGCGGCGCACCGAGCAACTGCTGAACCCGGCGCTGTCGGGTCTGCCGGGCTTCCTGACGCCGCAGGGCGGCCTGAACAGCGGCTACATGATCGCCCAGTACACTGCCGCCGCCCTGGTCAGCGAGAACAAGGTTTTGAGCCACCCCGCCAGCGTGGATTCGATTCCCACCAGCGCCAACCAGGAGGACCACGTCAGCATGGGCGCACACGGCGCGCGGCAACTGCGCCAGATTCTCGGCAACGTGCAGAACGTCCTGAGCATCGAGCTGATGTGCGCCGCGCAGGCCCTCGACTTCCAGCCCCTGCGGGCCGGGCGGGGCGTGCAGGCCGCGCACGAGCGGGTACGCGAACTGTTCCCCCACCTTGAACAGGACCGTTACTACCGCCCCGACCTGCTGGCCCTGCGCGAGGACGTGGTGAGCGGGAACCTGCTGCGGGCCGGGCGCGAGGCCTGATAGTACAGGGGTGAGGGCGAGGCGGCCACCCCGGCCAGGCCTCGCCCTCCTTCTTCTGCTCGTCACGTGACGAGCAATTTTATTTCTTCTCTTCCTGCTCACCTTCTGCCGCTTCCGGCGCGGGTTTTCCGCGTCCCGCCTGCCGCACGCTCTGGGTCAGCAGGTACTCGATCTGGGCGTTCACACTGCGGAGTTCGTCGGCGGCCCAGCGTTCCAGGGCGGCGTACAGCTCGGGGCTGATGCGCAGGGGGTAGTTCTTGCGGGGGGGCATGTCTTCCCCCGCCCTCAGTACAGGCTCCCGGCGTTCACGACCGGCTGGGTGCCGCGCTCGCTGGTCAGCACGACCAGCAGGTTGCTGACCATATGCGCCTTGCGTTCCTCGTCGAGCCGCACGATGTCCTGCCCTTCGAGTTCGCGCAAGGCCATCTCGACCATGCCGACCGCCCCCTGCACGATCTGCTGCCGGGCCGCGATAATCGCGCTGGCCTGCTGCCGCTGAAGCATCGCCCCGGCGATTTCCGGCGAGTACGCCAGGTGCGAGAGGCGGGCTTCGAGCACCTCCACCCCCGCGTGCCGCAGCCGGGTGTCGAGTTCCCGGCCCAGCGCCTCGGCCACCTCGTCGGGGTTGCCGCGCAGCGAGAGGGTGCGCCCGTCGTAGTCGTCATAGGGGTACTGCGCGGCGAGGTGGCGCAGCGCCGTTTCCGCCTGGATGGCGACAAACTCGGCGTAGTCCTCGACGTCGAAGACGGCACGCGCACTGTCCACCACCCGCCACACGATCACGGCGGCAATCTCGATGGGGTTGCCCATCTGGTCGTTCACCTTCAGCCGCTCGGAGTTGAAGTTACGAATCCGCAGCGAGACGTTCTGGCGCACCGTGAAGGGGTTGGTCCAGTAGAAGCCGTTGCGGCGCTCGGTGCCGACATAACGCCCGAACAGCGTCAGGACCTTGGCCTGGTTCGGCTGCACCACAAAAAAGCCGATCAGGGCAAAGAACGCCAGCACGCCCAGACCTATCCCCAGCACCACGCTCAGACCGCTGAAAATCAGCCAGGCCGCCAGGGCCACCAGCACCAGCCACAGCAGGACCGCCGGCACACCCGGTAACCCGAACGCGGGCCGCTCGACACTCGCCACCCCACTTCGGGGCGAGACGCCTCCCTCGGGGCCGACGGTGGCAGGCGACTTCTCCAGTTCATTCATGGCAACCTCCAATCAAAGTGATATCACATTGAGGGCAAACAGGTGCAGACAGGACAGGCAGCGCGGGGGCACGGTCCGGCAGGGGGCAGCGCTCTAGAGTGCGGGCATGATTGTCGCCTTCGTGAATCCGGCGGGCGTGCTGACGCCCCAGGACCCGGCCGAGGACCTGCGCCCCGCCCAGACGTTGCTCGCCGGCCTGCTGGCCCCCGCCGAACTGATCCCGGTCACCGGCATGGACGAGGAGGAGTTGCTGGACGTTCCCGCCGCCTTCACGTCCTGGCAGGTGCTGCGGCACGGCGCTGTGGTCCTGAACCCGGATGGCGAGGAGGACGCGGCGTGGCGACGGCTGACGCTGGAAACCCTGCGTGTCCGCGAGGAAGCTCTGAGGCTGGCCTTCCAGGCCGCCCAGCACATCGGCTGGCTGGGGCAACTGGGCACTGAGGCCGAACTGCACGAGCGCCACGGCCTGCCCCTGATGGTCACGCTGCGCCATCCGCACAGCCTCACGCACGCGCTGGACGCCGCGGCCCGCGAATGGCGCGCCTGGCTGGAGGAGGGGCCGTTCCGGGGCGAGCTGCGCCTGCTCGGGGAACCGGACCGGCTGATCCTGCTGCCGCGCGAGATCAATCCCGAAAGCGCCGTGAACTATGTCCTGGACCAGCTCGGCGAGGTGGACCTCAGCCTGGGGGTCAGCGCGGCGGCGGCGGACGCGGCCTTTCTCGCCCTGTGCGATTACGCCCTGACACCGGGGGAAGGACCCGTCCTGCAAGCCGCCCTGACCACCCTGGACCCGGCCGGCGGGGAAGAGGACGTGTGACCCCGGCACTCGCCTTACCTGTCACGTCTGCCCCGCTGGAGGTCAGGGTCCAGCCGCTCTACGCGAACGTGTATCTGCTGACCTCTCCTGCCGGTCGGCTGGTGGTGGATGCCGGGGCGCTTCCCTACGCGGGCCGCTTCGCGCGGCTGCTCCGCGACTTTCAGCCGGACGCCCTGCTGCTGACCCACCACCACGTGGACCATGCCGGGGGAGCCTTTGTCGCCGCGCGGCTGGGCATCCCCGTGCTGGCGCATCCGCTGGAGCGCCCCTTCCTGACCGGGGAGGACCACCGCCTGCCCTACCCGGCGGGACGCCCCGGCCTGGGCAAACTCGTCTCGCGCCTGCATCCCAAGGTGCCACCCAGCACACTGCACGCGGTGCATCCCGGCGAGCAGGTGCAGGGCTGGGAGGTCGTCGCCCTCCCCGGCCACACCCACGGCCAGATCGGCCTGCTGCGGGGCGGCGTGCTGCTGGCCGCCGACGCCCTGCTGGGCAGCACAGACGGGGCACATCTCCCCCGCGCCGCCTACAACGACGACCACCGCGAGGCCGTGCGGACGCTTCAGGCCATCGCTGAGCTGGACCTCCAGGCCATCCTGCCCGGTCACGGCGGGCCACTCACGCCGAAGCAGGTCCGGCAGCGGGCGCGGCGGGACCTTCCCACGTCCTGATTTGTCCTGCTCGTCACGTGACGAGCAAAGTGGTGATGCTGGTCAGGCCGGGTCGAGCAGCTCGCCAATCTGCCGGAGCAGCCGCTCCACCTTGCGGCGGCGGGCCGCGTCCAGGCCGGCCAGGGTCCGGCGGTCGGCCAGGCGGCGGGCCACGGCCTGAAGCGGGTCGGCCGTTTCCCCGCTCCGCTGAGCAGGTGTGACCTGTTCCCGGAGCGCCTGGACTGTCGCTCCGGCCAGGGCCGCTTGAAGCAGCCGGGCACGCTCGTCCTCGTCGGCCACCCGCCCCACCACCAGCGCCTTGCGGTAGTCCAGGCCAGCGCGGACAGCGGCCTGCACCTCCTCCGGCAGATTCAGCACGGCCGCCCGGTTCTTCACGAAGCTGCGCCAGCTTTCGCGGCCCAGGGCACTGAACACAGCGTCCAGGCGGGCCACGGCCTCCGGGTCTTCCTCCGGGCGGCGGTCCAGGGCAAAGAGGCGGGCCACGGCCTCCCCGGCGGGCACCCCCAGGGTCGAGGCGGCCACCTGCAAGCGGGCGCGCACCTCCTCCAGGACGTTCAGGTCCTCCCGTTGCAGGTTCTCGACGGCGGCAGCCAGCTGCGCCTGGGTATCGGTGAGGTCGCGCAGCAGCACCGGCACCTCGCTCAGACCTGCCTCCTGCGCCGCCCGCCAGCGCCGTTCGCCCGCCACGATCTCATAGCGCCCGTCACCCAGGGGCCGGACCAGCAGGGGCTGGAGAATACCCTGCTCGCGGATGCTGCGGGCCAGTTCGCTCAGCGCCTCCGGGGCAAAATGGCTGCGCGGTTGAAAGACGCCGGGCTGAAGCGACTGCACCGGCAGGGTCGTGGCGGCGGGCTGCCCGAGTGCCTCCACACCCTCGACCAGTCCGGTCAGCCGCGCCCCGATCGCGGGTCTGGCCTTGCGGCTCACGCCTCCACTCCCGGAATCTGCACGTTCAGATGGGCCGCTCGCGCAATCTCAGCCGTCGCCCGCAGCACGTCCTGGTGAACGGGTGAACCCGGCGCGTAGACCCCCACCGGCTGTCCCGCGCTCGCGCTGTCGTTCCAGACCGCACCCCGGTCCGGAATCGGGCTGGCGAGGGGCCGGAGCATGCCCTGGAGGGCGGCCAGCGCCTCGCGGTCATGCGAGCGCCGGGCGTCGTAGAGCGTAGGGACATACAGGGCCACCGTCAGGTCGGGGCGCAGCTTGCGGTAGGTCGCCATCGCCTCGGACAGGCCCGCCAGCGCGTTCATGCCCTTCTGGCGGGTCGGCACCGGAACCACCAGATGATCCGCCGCGAGCGCGCCCAGGATGGAGAGTTGCCCGAGGCTGGGGGGGCTGTCGATCAGCACCACGTCGTACTGGTCGGCAACGGCCTGAAGCGCCTGCCGCAAATGCAGATGCGCGCCCACCACGCCCATCATCTGCCCCTCGGCCAGGGCCAGCGAGACGTCACTGGGAATCAGGTGCAGGCCATGTGCGGCGACCGGGGAGGGGAGAGGTGCGCCCGTCGCGGCCGTGTCGTACACGGTCTGCTCACGGCTTACCCCCGACACGCCCAGCCAGTCGGTCAGGTTGGCCTGGGGGTCGAGATCCACGACCAGCACGCGCAATCCCGCCTGCGCCAGCGTGTGCCCCACATCGCGCGTCAGGCTGGATTTCATGACCCCGCCCGCATGGTTGAAGAACGTCAGCGTCCGCATTTCGCCCAGCCTACCCGATGCTTCCCCACCTTGCTCGTCACGTGACGAGCAGCACCGGAATCACTGCATGACTATCGGACAACTTGTGCCGTTTGCGGGTAGACGGGCAGGGACAAGCAGGACGCAAGAGCAGTAACTCAGGGCGAGTCCCGCTGAAAAGGGGACCCCAGCGTCAGCCCTAGAAATTCCCCTCCCCGGAAGAGGGGGAATGGGAAAATTGGGCAAGTTATTGGCATATCTTTTGTATAAATTACGTCTAAAACAACAAAAATAAGTATCGGACAACTTGCGCCGTTTTTGGGAAGGGCACTATCGGACAACTTGCGCCGTTCTTTTGTAGCACACGTGCCAGACGCTGTTTTTCAGCGGAGAACTCCCGAACGAGGGGGTATCGGACAACTTGCGCCGTTTTGACCCCAACTATCGGACAACTTGCGCCGTTTTTGAGGCAGAGTATCGGACAACTTGCGCCGTTTGGGGGCAGGAGGTATCGGACAACTTGCGCCGAAAGTATCGGACAACTTGCGCCGTTTGGGGGGGAGGTATCGGACAACTTGCGCCGTTTTGACCCCAAAACTATCGGACAACTTGCGCCAAACTATCGGACAACTTGCGCCGTTTCACCCTAAAAATGCTGTCTGGCACGCGCGGCGAGCCGCCGCTTGTTGTTGATCAACATATAATCTTTTAAAAGATTAAAAGATCTAAAAAACAACAACAGGGGGGACTGTGGCCGAAAAAGGAACCAAACGCTTCGACGAACTCAACATCGCGCGGTTGAGTCTCATCAGCGTTCAGGAACGCATCCCACCCGACTACCGCGACTGGAGCGTGGAGCTGGAAGACGGCGAACGCCGTTACCGCGTCACCTGTCAGGCCATGCCCGAGTACGGGGTGCCCCACGGGATTGACACTGACATCAGCGCGGCGCTGGTGAACCTGTACATCGACCAGGGGGCACCATCAGACGGCAGCGTGACCTGCACGCCCTACCAGCTTCTGCAAATGGCGGGCCTGGACACCAGCGGGCGCTACTACGCGGCGCTCGACGAGAGCCTCAAGCGCCTGCTGACCACGAACTACTTCATCGCGGAAGGCTGGCGCGACCACCCGCGCAAGCGCTGGACCAACGTCAATTTTCGCTACATCGACCGGCTGGAGTTCACCTCGGGCGACGAGAACCGCCTGGATGCCAGCAGCGTCCTGAAAATCACCCTGCCCCAGGAGATTGCCCGCAGCGTGCGTTCCGGCTACCTCAAGCCGCTGGACCTGAGTTTCATGCAGACCCTCCGGCGGCCCCCCACCCGCGCCCTGTACCGCCTGCTCGATTCGCAACGGCGCGACCCCGAAAATCCCGAGCGGGTGTCGATGACGTACGAGGTGGGCCTGATGGAGTGGGCCGAGGCCTGCAAAATCGTGACCGACCGTCCCAGCATGGCGCAGCGCACGCTGGACGCTGCCCACGAGGAACTGCTCGAAAAGGGTTTCCTGAAAAGCGTCGAGTATCTGGGGCGCGGCAAGAAAAAGCTCCTGCATTACACCTTCGGGGAAGCGTTCATCCCCCCGGACCCCCTGCTGGTGCAGAGCCTGGCCGAGATAGGAATTACCCACACCCGCGCGCTGCAACTCGTGCGCGAGCACGGCGAGGCGCTGGTGGAGGACACGCTGTCGCGCTATCAGACCATCGTCTCAGGGGGGTACAAACCCCGCAGCCGACCCGCCTTCTTCGTGGACCTCCTGAAGAACCCAGAGAAGTATCAGACTGGTGAGGGGGCCGTGCTGCCCTCAGAAGGCCCTCAGAAGGCTCAGCAGGGCAGGAAAAAGGGAGAGAGGTCGCAAGAGGCCTCCGAGGGGCCTTCACGGCCCTTACAGGAGGAAGAGGATTCGGACGCTGCCCTGCGTGCCCTCCCGCGTGAGGCCCAGGTCGAGGAGGTGATGCGGACGCTGACATTCCTGCTGCGTAACGACCTGAAGCTGCCGGAACTCGACACCCTGCGTCTCGCGCTCGACGAGGGGCTGGAGGACCCGCTGGACGTGAAAGCCTGGGTTCTGCGCGGCGTGAGCAGCGGGCAAAAGGCCGCCATGATCCGCGACCTGCGTGCCCGCCTCAGTCTGCGGCCACTGCTGCAATAGCTCGCCTAGCGGGGCCGCTTGACCGTCTCGATGCCCGCCCCCGAATGCAGTACCTCGGCGTACAGGTCCCACAGGGTCTGGGCGGCGTCTGCTTCGCGGACAAGCTGCGAGAAGCGCAGGTAGGCGGCGTTCCCGTCGGGGAGCACGAAGGTGGGCGTGCCAAAGACACCCAGCGCCGCTGCATCCCGCAGGTCCTCGGTCAGGGCCTGGCGCAACCCCGCCTCGTCCGCGAGGTCGGCCTCGAAACGGGCCAGGTCGAGGCCGGCTTCCCGGGCCGCCGTGTGGACGGTGTCCCCGTCCAGTTCCGCCCTGCGCTCATGTTTGGCCCGGAAGAGGGCCAGCGTGAAGGCCCAGGCAGCCTCCTCCCCCTGCCGCGCTGCCGCCTGGGCCGCCAGAAAAGCCCGCAGACTGCCCTGCTGCGCCGCGCTCCCCTCGTCGGCCGCCTGCTCGGTCAGCCACCAGGTCGGGGCCTTGCGCTCCGGGTTCTCCGTGTGGTTGCCCTGAACCAGCGAGTAGTGGCGCAGGCGGAAGGGCAGTCCACGTTCACGGCGCAGCACGTCTGCCAGTTCCAGGCCGCGCCAGGCGAAGGGGCACAGGAAGTCGAAGTAGACCTGGGTGGGGGTGGCCGGGGAAGGGGTCATGCCGGGACGCTAACACGTTCGCTCAGGGGATTCAGGAAGCCTTTTCCGCAATCAGGCGCAGCGTCAGCGGCACCACGGCGCGGGGAACCAGACCCCGCGAACAGGGTGCTCGTCACGTGACGAGCAGGGTGGGGCAGTCGGTCGAGGGCCGCCTAATGGGGCAGCTTTTCCCGCAGGACGCCGTACAGGTACGTGCCCAGCAGCGCAAAGGCCAGCACCACCAGCATCGGCCAGATGCCCGCGCCCAGCAGCACGAAGACGGGGCCGGGGCAGACCCCCGCCAGCCCCCAGCCCAGGCCGAAGATCAGGCCGCCGAGGACGTACCGCCGCCAGCCCGGCTCCTTGGGCGTGACGCAAATGCGCTCGCCCCCGCGCGTGTGGCCGAAGCGGCGCAGGAGGGCCGTGGTGACCAGTCCCGTCAGCACCGCCGACCCGATCAGGCCGTACATGTGGAACGACTGGAAGCGGAACATCTCCTGAATGCGGTACCAGCTCGCCGCCTCGCTCTTGACCAGCACCACCCCGAAGAACAGGCCCGCCAGCAGATAGGCCAGCAGGCCGGTGTTCGTGCGCGGGACGGACGCGGATTCCGTGTGAACGCCGGGAATGTGGGGGGCGCGGGTCACCGGATCACCGCCAGGAAGAGGGGCAGCAGCAGATTCGCGCTGAGGATGCCGCCCGCGAAAAAGGCGACGGTGGCGATCAGCGAGGGCTTTTGCAGCGTGCTGAGGCCAGTGATCGCGTGGCCGCTGGTGCAGCCGCCCCCGTAGCGTGTGCCGAAGCCCACCAGCAGGCCGGACAGGGCCAGCAGCGCCCACACCCCCGGCTGCGTGAGGTCGGTCATTTTGGCCGGGACAAGACCGGGCTGCACGGATACGCCCAGGCTGTGCAGCGACCGGAGGGCGGCGGGGCTGAGGTGGGCCGGCTGCGGGTCGGCGAGCCACACCCCCGCCACCAGACCGCCCAGCACCAGCCCGGCGGCGAACATCAGGTTCCACCTCTCGGCCCGCCAGTCGTGGCGGAAGAAGCCGGGCCGGGCACGCTCGGGCAGCAGGATCGCGCAGACATGGCGCAGGTTGCTGGAAATCCCGAAGGAACGGTTGCCCAGCCACAGCAGCAGCGGCACCATCAGGCCGATCAGCGGCCCACCCACGTACCAGGGCCAGGGCGAGCGGAGCAGGTCGAGCAGTTCAGTCATCAGAAACACCTCGGGGCAGCGCGTGAAAGGAACACCCGCCCAGGCTACGGGAAGGGGACGGGAAGGGGGGCTGGCTCAGCCGTGCTGCTTTGCCCCCGTTCCCCTGCATCCCGTCGGCCCGTTCGACCAGTCCGGCCCACCAGCTCACGGTGCGCTCGTAGCCGACGGTGCTGGACGGCACCGCCCCGGGGCCTTGCCGCAGGGAGGGGTTGCGCCTCCCCGTGTCCAGCCAGACGGAATCCGGCCCCCTGCCCGGCGGGCCGCGGGGCGTACAGTAGACCCATGACCACCACCCTGACCCGCGTGCCCCTCCTGATCGGCGGCCAGGCTGTGCAGACGGAAGCCCAGGACAGCGTCGCCAGCCCCTACACCGGCGAGGCGCTGTACCACGTCGCCCGGGCGGACGAGCGTCACCTGCGGCAGGCCATCGCCTCTGCCCAGGCGGCCTTTGCGGAGTACCGCCGCTGGCCCGCGCACCGCCGCGCCGATGCCCTGCGCCGCGCCTCGGCCCTGCTGGCCGAGCGGGCCGATCTGTTTGCCCACACCATCGCCAGCGAGGCCGGGAAGCCGCTCAAGGCCGCCCGTGTGGAGGTGGCGCGCAGTGTGGAGAATCTGGGCTTTGCCGCCGACGAGGCCGCGCAGATGGCCGGGCAGGGCATCCCGCTGGACGCCAGCCGCTTCGGGGAGGGCCGCCTGGGCTTCACCGTGCGCGAGCCGCGCGGCCTGATCGCCGCCATCAGCCCCTTCAACTTCCCGCTGAACCTGGCGCTGCACAAGGTCGGCCCGGCACTGGCGGGCGGCAACACCGTGATTCTGAAACCGGCCCCCCAGACGCCGCTCACCGCCAATCTGATCGGTGAGCTGATCGTGGACGCCGGCTTTCCCGCCGGGGCGCTGAACGTGCTGCACGGCGGCGCGGAACTGGGCGCGGCGCTGACCTCTGCCCCCGAGATCGCGCTGGTGTCCTTTACCGGCAGTCCGCAGGTGGGCGAGATCATCAAGCGCGGCAGCGGCCTCAAGCCCGTGGTGCTGGAGCTGGGCAACAACAGCGCCAACCTCGTGGATGCCGACAGCGACGTGGAACTCGCCGCGCGCAAGCTCGCGCCCGTCAGCTTCGCCTACCAGGGCCAGGTGTGCATTCACCCGCAGCGCCTGATCGTCCACGCCGACGCCTACGACGCCTTCCGCGAAGCCTTCCTGACCGCCGCCCGCGCCCTGGTCGTGGGCGACCCGCTCGACGAGCAGACCGACGTGGGGCCGCTGATCAACCCCGCCTCGCTGACCCGCCTGCAAGGCTGGATTCAGGAGGCCCTGGACCTGGGCGGCCGCCTGCTGCTGGGCGGCACGCCGCAGGGGAACATCCTCCCGCCGACCGTGCTGGAGGACGTGCCGGAAGAGGCCCACCTCGTGCGCGAGGAGGCTTTTGGCCCAGTCGTGGTGCTGTCGCGCGCCGCGAGCTGGTCGGAGGCCATCGCCGCCGCCAACCGCAGCCGCTACGGACTTCAGACCGGCGTCTTTACCCGCAACCTCGGGCACGCCCTGGAAGCCGTGCGCGACATCGAGGCGGGCGGCGTGATCGTGAACGACCCCAGCACCTTCCGGGTGGACCAGATGCCCTACGGCGGCATCAAGGACAGCGGCTTCGGGCGCGAGGGCGCGCGCAGCTCGCTGGAGGAACTGACCTACGTCAAAACCGTCGTGCTCAGTTGAGCTGAACCCGCGCTGGAGCCGCGCGGGGACACGCTTTGGGGTCAAAGTAAGTTGATGAACGTTTGGGAAAATGCCGTGCTGGACGGCAGAAACTGAGATGCTCAGGGCTGGACTGCGTGCTGGAGGGCCTTCGTGCCGGGCAGACCCCCTTCACGGGTGCCCAAACGTATGTCATGCTGCTCACCATGACGAAGAAGTCAACGAAGGCACCGGCCAAGAAGACCGCCGCCAAGGCCCCCGCGCAGGAAGAGGCCAAGCCCAGCCGCAACGCCGGCAAGGAGGGCGGCAGCGGCAAGGTCGCCAAGACCCAGCTCGTGGAGATGGTGGCCGACAAGGCCAACCTGACCAAGAAGCAGAGCGAGGAAGCCGTCAGCGCGATGCTCGGCGTGATCGTGGACGCCATCAAGGGCGGCCAGAGCGTGGGCCTGCCCGGCCTGGGGACGCTGAGCGTCAAGCAGACCGCCGCCCGCACCGGTGTGCGCCCCGGCACCAGCGAGCGCATCCAGATTCCCGCCGGCAAGAAGGTCGCCTTCAAGGTCGCCAGCACCCTCAAGTCCTCGCTGGGCGTCACGGACGACGCGGCCGCCGAATAAGCGAGCAAGTCTGATACCTGCGCCCCCCTGTGGGGCGTTTTTTTTATGGGCTGTGGGCTGTTAGGTTGTGGGATAAAGCTTTTCCTACAGCCCACACCCTACAACCCCGCCAGCAGCGTGTTTCCCACCGCGCGCCGCAACCCCTGGATGTCCAGCGTGCCATGCCGCGAGGGGTGCACGCGGTTGGTCAGCAGCACCCAGGCGAGGCCGCGCGGCGGGTCCACCCACAGCCCGGTGCCCGTGAAGCCGGTGTGCCCGAATGCCTGCGGGCTGGTGAGACTGCCCCCGCTCCAGCCGTGCTGCGCGGCCACGAAGGCGAGGGTGCGGCCCGGCACCTCGGGGCAGGTCGCTGCCGTTTGCGCGGCCGGCGAGAGCCAGCCGCCCCTCAGCAGCCCTTCCGCCTGCGCCAGCACGCCCGCCAGCGTTCCGAACAGGCCCGCGTGGCCCGCCACCCCGCCCAGCGCGAACCCGTTCTCGTCGTGGGTCTCGCCGCGCAACGTCCGCCCGCGCCAGGGGCAGCGTTCGGTGGCGACGGTCGAGGCCGGGTCGGGCGTGAAGGTGAGGCCGGGGTCGAGCGCCAACTCACGCAGGGGCCTGCCGCGCACACGCTCCAGCACGGTGCCCAGCAGGATGTACCCCAGGTCGCTGTACACCACCTCGCCGAGCAGGGTCAGCGGCCAGACTTCCTGCAAGACCCGTGCCCGAATGGTGGCCGCCTCGCCCCAGGTGTAGAGCGGTGCCCAGGCGGGAAGTCCGGCGGTGTGCGTGAGCAGGTGCCGCAGCGTCCGGGTCCTTAGCGGCGTGTCCTGCATCCAGGCGAGGTCCGGCAGGTGGACGGAAAGGGCGTCGTCGAGGTCGAGCAGGCCTTCCTCCACCGCCCGCAGCACCTCCCGCGCGGTGAACAGCGGCTTGGTGAGGCTGGCGAGGTCCCACCAGACGTCTTCTTGCAGGGGCAGACGCTCGGGTTCGGTCGCCGCGTGCCCCAGCACCAGCGTCTCGCGCTGGCCGTCCGCGCCCACCACGCCGAGGGCCGCGCCGCACAGGCCCCCACGCTCCACGGCCTCCGCCAGCAGCTCCCGCGTGCGCCGGGGAATCATCCTTCCCCCAGGGCGGCCCGCGCGTGCCCGCCTGCCGCCGCGAGGCGTGCCCCGGCCTCGGCCGCGCCCAGGCCCAGGCGCAGCATCACCAGGGCCGTCTTCACGCTGCCGCCCGCCTGCTCCAGCGCGGCGCGGGCCTCGGCCTCCGCCGCGCCGGTCGCGTGGCAGGTAAGGCGCACGGCGCGGGCCTCGAGCTTCGCGTTGCTGGCCCTCACGTCCACCATCAGGTTGCCGTACACCTTGCCCAACCGCACCATCAGGGCGCTCGACAGCGTGTTCAGCGCGATCTTCTGGGCGGTTCCGGCCTTCAGGCGCGTGCTGCCGCTGATCACTTCCGGCCCGGTGTCCAGCAGCACGGGGCAGTCGGCGGCGGCGAGCAGGGGCGCGCCGGGGTTGTTGGCAAGCCCCACCGTGAGCGCGCCCAGCGACCGCGCCGCCCTCACCGCGCCCAGCACGTAGGGCGTCGTGCCGCTGGCGGCGACCGCGATCAGCACGTCCCCCGGCCCCACCCCCGCCCCGCACACGTCCGCGCGGCCCGCCTCCGCGTCGTCCTCCGCGCCCTCCACCGCCTGCCGGATGGCCCGCTCGCCCCCGGCGATCAGCGGCACGGCCCGCTCGGGCGGCCAGGAGAAGGTCGGCGTGAGTTCGGTGGCGTCCAGCACCCCCAGCCGCCCACTGGTGCCCGCACCCACATACACCAGCCGCCCGCCGCGTTCCAGCCGGGGCAGCGCGGCCTCCACCACCCCGGCGAGGGCGGGGGCCGCCGCGCGCACAGCCTCCACCGCCGCGCGCTGGTCGTCGGCCAAGGCCTGCACCAGCGCCAGCGGGTCCAGCCGGTCGAGGTCGGGATGGTCGGGATGGACGCCTTCTGTCCGGCGCGTGTCGGGCAGGGGAGAGGAGGGGGGCATCGTCATGCGGGGTTCTCCGGGAGGGGTGGGGGAAGGAGATATTTTCCGGCGCTCACGGCGTGGCGTGCGCCCGTGGTATGGGGGAGGGTGTTCGCCCAGCCCTGCGCGTGGGCGTAGCCCAGGAACGCGAAGGCCGCCGCCTCCCGCGTGGCATCGGTAAAGCCCTGGCTGGCCCAGCCGACCTCCGCAAAGGTCAGGACCGGGACGGGGGAGAGGGCTGCCCGCAGCGCCGCGAGCAGCGCCGGATTGCGCGCCCCGCCGCCCGCGACCACCACCTCGTCAAGGCCATGTGGCGCGATCCAGCGGATATAGGCGTCCGCGACGGTGCGCGCGGTGAAGGCGGCAGCGGTCGCCGCGAGGTCCGGCACGCTCAGGTCGGCCACGTGGGGCAGGCGGGCCAGCGTCCAGGTTTCCCGCCCGGTGGCCTTGGGAGGCGGAACCTGCAATTCAGGGTGCGCGAGCCAGGCGGCCAGGGTCTCCGGGTGGACCGTGCCCGCCGCCGCCAGCCGCCCGCCCTCGTCGCAGGGTTGCCCCACGCGGGCGGCCACCTCGTCCAGCAGGCAGTTGGCGGGGCCGGTGTCAAAGGCGCGCACGCCCGCCCGGTCCGCGCCCGGCAGGAAGGTCAGGTTGCTGATGCCGCCGAGGTTGTGAAGGGCGCGCCGCACCCCCGCTTCCGCGAACAGCGCCCAGTCCGCGAAGGGAACCAGCGGTGCGCCCAGGCCGCCCGCCGCCATATCCGCCGGGCGGAAGTCGGCCACGACAGGTTTGCCGGTGCGTTCCGCAATCAGCGCCGCCTCCCCCAGTTGCAGCGTCGCGGGCCGCGCCCAGCCGCGCGCCGGGTCGGGCCGGGGATGATGCTGCACCGTCTGCCCGTGCGAGGCAATCAGGTCCGCGTGGGGGGCGAGCGGAAGGGCCGCCTCGGCCAGCGCCTCCCCCAGCCACCAGTGCAGCCCCGTGAGGTCGGCGGTGTGCGCCTCGCCGCGCATGGCGGCCAGCACCGCCTCCCGTAGTTCGGGGGAGAAGGGCGTGAAGACGTGCTCCACGACCCGCCCGCGCGGCACCCTGCCGGGCAGCGCCGGGAACGCACCCCCCGCCCCCAGCGCGGGCCAGCCGGGCAGCTCCAGCAGCGCGGCGTCGATGCCGTCGGCGCTCGTGCCGCTCATCAGGCCCAGGATGCGGGGGGTCGCAGAACGGGAGATCATGGCTGCCCCTCGCCGTGCAGTTCCATCACGAAGTCGTAGCGGTCGCCGCGGTAGTGGGCGCGGGCGTGCTCCACCGGCTGTCCCGCCGCCGTCCATGAGACGCGCTCGGTGGCGAGCAGGGCCGCGCCGGGCGGCACGTGCAGCCATCCAGCCATCTGCTCCCCCGCGTTCACCGCCCGCAGGTGCCGCACCGCCCGCACCGGACTCAGCCCCCGAGCGGCCAGGAGCGCGTACAGACTGGCGTCGGTCACGTCGGCGTCGCTCAGCAGCCCGGTCAGCGCGGCGGGCAGCGTGCTTTCCTCCACGGCCAGCGGTTCGCCGTCCGCCGTTCGCAAGCGGCGCAGGCGGTACACGCGGTCCTGCGGCGAGAGGGCCAGCGTCATCGCCTCCTGCGGGGTGGGGCGGGCGCACTCGAAGGAGAGGACCCGCGCCCCCGGCGTCTGCCCGCGCGAGCGCACATCCTCGGAAAAGCCCGTCAGCAGGCCCAGGGGCCGGGCGGCCAGCGCCGGGGCGGGCGGATTTACGAAGGTGCCGCTCCCGTGCCGCCGCGTCAGCAAGCCCTGCTGGGCCAGCAGCGCCAGCGCCTGCCGCACCGTCACGCGCGACACCCCCAGCGCCCCAGCGAGGTCCCGTTCGGCGGGCAGGGCCGTTCCGCCCTCCAGCCTGCCGTTCTCGATGCGGGCGGCGAGGCCGTGCGCCACCTGCACGTAAACCGGCGTGGCACTCGCGGGGTCCAGCGGGATGGCCCAGGGCGGGGAGGAGGCGGACATCCCCCCAACCGTACCACTTCAGGACCACTGGGCAACAGACCTTGAATTGGCCTTGAAGTGGTTCTATGCTGGAGCGGTATCTCGCCCACAATTCGCCCCCATCCGGAGGTTCACCCATGCTCAAGCGCACCCTTCCTCTCGTCACGCTCGCACTCCTCGGCGGTGCCCTCGCCGCGCCCAAAAAGGTCACGGGGTACGGCGGCCTCGGCGTGGTGGACGGCAAGCCCGGCGGCACCTACACCCTGGTGCTGGGCGACAGCCCGCAGAGCCTGAACTACTACGGCGTCATCGACAACAACCTGGGCCTGCTCGCCCAGCAGATGTTCGACGGCCTGGTCGAGTTCAACTACGCCTCCTACAAGGTCGAACCCGCGCTGGCCGAGTCCTGGGTGGTCAGTCCCGACGGCAAGGTCTACACCTTCAAGCTGCGCCAGGGCGTGAAGTGGAGCGACGGGCAGACCTTCGACGCCGACGACGTGGTCTTCACCTACGACCAGATCATCATGAACCCCGAGGCGCGCGCCGGGGACGCCGCCAACTTCAAGCTCGACGGCAAGCCGGTGCAGGTGAAGAAGGTGGACGCGAACACGGTGCAGTTCATCCTGCCGCGCCCCAGCCCGGCCTTTTTGCTCCAGATGCGCAGCTTCATCATGCCCAAGCACAGGCTGCTGAAGTTCTCGCAGGAGGGCGGAGCCAAGCCCGCCGACATTAACAACGCCTGGCCTAGCAACGTCAACGAGGCCGAGGTGGTCGGCACCGGTCCCTTCAAGCTCAGCAACTACACCGCCGGGCAGAAGGTCACGCTGGTGAAGAACCCCAACTACTGGAAGGTGGACGGCCGGGGGACCAAGCTGCCCTACCTCGACCGCCTCGAATTCCTGATCATCCGCGACCCGCAGGCCCAGGTCGCGCAGTTCCTGGCCGGGAACGTGGACCAGCTCAACATCTCGGGGGCACAGTTCCCCGACCTCAAGCAGCGGGAGGTGTCGGGCGCGCCCTTCAAGGTGATGCGCTCCACGGCGCTGTTCGGCAGCCCGCCCTTCGTCGCCTACAACTTCGACGCCAAGGACCCGGCGCTCGCCAAGGTCTTCAGCGACGCCCGCTTCCGCCGCGCGATGCAGAGCGCCCTGAACCGCGACCGCATCATCGACACTGTGTACAACGGCCTGGCGAGCCTGCCCGGCCACGGCGTCGCGCCCGTCAACAAGGAGTGGTACACCAACACCACTAAGCAACTTGGCACCTTCGACCTCAAGGCGGCGGCGGCGGCGCTGGACGCCCTGGGTCTCAAGGACACCAACGGCGACGGCGTCCGCGAGATCAGCCGGGGCAAGAACCTGGAGTTCGATCTCACCTACGCCACCGACTCCAGCGTGTACCCGGCCATCGCCACCATCCTCCAGAACGACTTTTCCAAGATCGGCGTGAAGGTGAACCTGAAGGGCATCCTCGCCAAGAACCTGCTTTCCACCGGGCAGAGCGGTAACTGGGAGATGATCCTGCACGCCTTCGGGGACCAGCCCGACCCTGAACTGCGCAAGCCCATCTGGCAGCCCGGCGGCGCGCTGTACTACTGGCACCGCAGCCTGATGCCCGCCCAGGACGGCGGCAAGCCCAACCTGGCCCGCATGGCCCCCTGGGAAAAGGAGATCTACAACATCTTCGACGACGCGGCCACCACCACCGACCGCAGCAAGCGCAAGGCCCTCTACACCCGCTGGCAACTGCTGTTCGCCCAGAACCTGCCCGTCACACCCATCGCCAAACCCGAGAACATCGGTGCAGTCAGCAACAAGTACGGCAACTACATCTACAACCTGGGCGTGATTCCGGGCTACAACCCGGTGCCGCTGATCTACCAGAAGTAAGTGGGCAGTGGGTTGTAGGTTGTGGGAAAAGCACGGCTGGGGCGTACGGCCAAAGCTGAAGCTCCTACAGCCCACTGCCCACACCCTACAACCCCCTTATGCTGACCTATACCCTGCGCCGAATCCTCGGCATGATTCCCACCCTGCTGATCATCAGCGCCGTGTGTTTCGCGGTGATCAAGCTTCAGCCGGGCAGCTTTACCGACCAGTACCTCGAAGACCCACGCTTTACCCGCGAGACGGCGGAGGCGATCAGCCGTCAACTGGGCCTGGATCAGCCCGCCATCGTGCAGTACGGGCGCTGGCTGTGGGGCGTGGTGACGCGGCTGGACTTCGGCTACTCCTTCCTGCAAAACCGCCCGGTGGTCAGCGTCATAGGTGATCTGCTGGGCTGGACAGTGTTCCTGAGTCTGATCACGCTGCTGTTCTCCTGGCTGGTCGCCGTGCCGCTGGGCCTCTACACCGCCTTCAACCGGCACGGCCTCGCGGCGGGCGTGGCGAACTTTCTGGGCTATGTCGGCCTCGCCATTCCCGACTTTCTGGCCGCGCTGCTGCTGGTCGCGCTGGTGCTGCAACTGGGGGGCACCAACGTGGGCGGCCTCTTCAGCCCGGCGTATATCGACGCGCCCTGGTCGTGGGCGAGGGTGGCGGACCTGCTGAAGCACCTGTGGATTCCCGTCCTCGCCCTGGGACTGGAGGGGGTCGCGGGCCTGATGCGGCAGATGCGGGCCTCCACCCTGGACGTGCTGACCCAGGACTACATCCGCACCGCGCGGGCCAAGGGCCTCCCGCAGCACCGCGTGATCTGGCGGCACGCCGTCCGCAACGCGATCAATCCCCTGATCAGCCTGGCGGGCCTGAGCCTCCCGGCCCTGATCAGCGGCACCATCATCGTGAGCATCGTCCTGAGCCTGCCCACCATCGGCCCCCTGCTGTACGACAGCCTGATCAACAAGGACCAGTACACGGCCCTGACCCTGCTGATGCTGAGTGCGTTCCTGCTGCTGGTGGGCAACCTGCTGGCGGACCTGGCGCTGGCGTGGGCGGACCCGCGTGTGAGGTACACGTGAAGGGGTTAGTGGTGAGTGGTCCGTGGTTAGTGGGAGCTTTGGCTTTTGCTCCCCGCCTCCGCTGCGCTTTTTCCACTTCCCACTTCCCACTCACCACTGACCACCGGGGGCATCCATGACCACCCTCCCCGCCCCCACTTCCACCCCCTCACCCTGGGTGCTCGCGTGGCGGCGCTATCGCAAGTCGCGGCTGGGGGTCATCGGGGGATGGCTGCTGGTGCTGCTGTATGCCTCGGCGTTGTTCGCGCCCTTTCTGGCCCCGTACAACATCACCGCGCAGCACGAGGGCCTGAGCTACCAGCCGCCACAACAGTTGCACATCGTCCACGAGGGGCACCTGCGTTCGCCGTTCGTCTACGGGTTCAAACAGGAGCGCGACCCGGTCACGTTCGCCCGCAAGAACGTGGAGGACCGCGAGAACCCGATTCCCGTGCGTCTGTTCGTGCGGGGGGAGCCGTACCGCTTTCTGGGCGTGCCCACGAATCTGCACCTCTTCGGCGTGCCGGAAGGCTCGTACTTCTTCCCGCTGGGCACCGACCAGCTGGGCCGCGACCTGCTCTCGCGCACACTGGTGGGCGGGCAGGTCAGCCTGACGGTGGGCGTGATCGGCGTGCTGATTTCCTTTGCCATCGGCATTCTGCTGGGGGGCGTCAGCGGGTATTTCGGCGGGTGGGTGGACAACCTGATTCAGCGGGTGGTGGAGGTGCTGCTGAGCTTTCCGCGCCTGCCGATTCTGCTGGCGCTGTCCACGCTGATTCCGGCGCGCTGGCCGTCCACCTGGGTCTATCTCGGGATCGTCGCCGTGCTGGCCCTGATCGGCTGGGCGGGGCTGGCGCGGGTGGTGCGCGGGCAGGTGCTGGCGGCGCGGGGGCTGGAGTACGTGACCGCCGCGCAGGCCATCGGCGCGCGTGACCTGCGGGTGATCCTGCGCCACATCACGCCGAACCTGAGTTCCTTCCTGGTCGTGACGGCCACGCTGGCGCTGCCCGGCTACATCCTGGGCGAGAGCGCGCTGAGCTTCCTGGGGCTGGGCATCAAGGAACCCATGACCTCCTGGGGCCTGCTGCTCAAGGACGCGCAGAACTTCCAGACGCTGCGCCTGTATCCCTGGCTGCTGATTCCGGGCCTGTTCATCTTCCTGGCGGTGCTGGCCTTCAACTTCTTCGGGGACGCGCTGCGCGACGCGGCGGATACCCAGAGCCGGTAAAACGCCGGGCCGGTAAGCGCAGGGCCGCTGACGCCCCTCCATCACACCTCGCCGCCCATGCTGGGGAGACCACCATGAAGACTGCCCTGCTTTCCGCTCTGCTCGCCGCGTCCCTGGCCGGGGCGCAGCCCGTGCCGATTCCCGCCAGCGCCCCGCTCGAACTGCGCGGGTTGTGGGTGGACGCCTTCGGCCCCGGCCTCAAGACGCCCGCCGAGATTGACCGGCTGGTGTCGGACGCTCGCGCCATGAACGTGAACGTGCTGTTCGCGCAGGTGGGCCGCCGCGGCGACTGCTACTGCAACCGCGCCGCCATGCCGCGCACCGACGACCCCGCCGTGCCGGAGGGCTTCGACCCCCTGGCGTACCTGATCGAAAAGGCGCACCCCCTGGGCATCCAGGTCCACGCCTGGATCATCACGACGGCCATCTGGAACTCGCCCACGCCGCCGAAAAGTCCGGACCACGCCTTCAACCTCCACGGCCCCGACAGACAGGGCCGCGACAACTGGCTGATGAAGAAGTTCGACGGCACGGTCAAGGGCGGCGCGGACTGGATCCTCGACCCCGGCCACCCCGACGCCGCCGAGTACATCAGGAACATGTACGTCAGCGTCGTGAAAAATTACGATGTGGACGGCATCCAGTTCGACCGCGTGCGCTACCCCGACTACAACCCGGTGGGCGGCCCCAATGGCTGGGGCTACAACGAGACGGCGCTGGAGCGGTACCGCGCCGAGACGGGTGCCCAGGGCACGCCCGCCCCCGAGGATCCCGCCTGGGCCGTGTGGCGGCGCACCCAGGTCACGAATCTGGTGCGCGACACGGCGCTGGCGGTCAAGGCCGTGCGGCCCGACGTGAGCGTGAACGCCGCGACCATCACCTACGGGGCCGGGCCGACCACCGACGAGGGCTTCCGAGCGACTCGCACCTACAACGAGGTCTTGCAGGACTGGGCCACCTGGGTGCGCGAGGGCTACCTCGACGTGAACGTGATGATGAACTACAAGCGCGACTTCGTGCCCGAGCAGGCGGGGTGGTTCAACACCTGGGCGGCCTACGCGGCGGGCCTGAAGGTGCGCGCGCCGTGGGCCACCCAGGTCAGCGGCGCGGCCATCTACCTCAACGACCCGCGCAGCACGCTGGCCCAGGTTCGCAAGACACGCAGCAGCGGCCTGGGCTGGGCCGGGTACTCCTACCGCACCCCCACCGCCGACGTGAACGCGGGCAAACGCACGACCGCCGACGCCCTGCCCGAACTCATCCTGACCCTGGCGGGGCCGGGCGGTCCCTTCGCCGCGCCCGCCCGCTGGGTGCGGCCCGACCCGCAGACTTTCCGAGCGATTCGCGGCACGTTGACGGCGGCGTCCGGTCCCCTGGGCGGGCGCGAGGTGTGCCTGCTGGACGAGGGGGGCCGCGAACTCGCCCGCACAACCACGAACGCGGCGGGTGGCTACGGCTTCCTGCGCGTGCCCGGACGGGCCGTGCGTGTGGCGGCAGGCGGGGTGTCCAGTGAGGTACACAGTGACCTCGTGACTGCCTCGGCCGGCCGCGTGACCGACCTCGCGCCGCTGGCCCTGCCCTGAGGCGGCCGCTTGTTTCCCCTCAGTCTCTCCTCGCGCTGGGACTGGATGCCGGGGGCAGCGGCACGCAGTGGGCGCTGGTCCGGGGGGATGAGGGGCTGGCCGGGGGGGTGGCCCCACCCCTCACCGCCGCGCTGCTGTCCACCGAACTGGGGAGAGCGGCCCTCGCGGCCCTGGCAGAAGCTCTCCCCGCCCGGCCCGACCTGCTGCACGCCGGTCTGCCCGGCCTGAGTGCCGGGACACCGTTCGCGGCTGTCGTCAGCGACACGTTGGCCCAGACCTTCGGCCTGCCCGCCGCACGGGTGAGCGTGGAGGGCGACCTCGACCTCGCCTACCGCGCCCACCTCGCGCCGGGGGCGGGCATTCTGCTGTACGCGGGGACGGGCAGTATCGCCTATCACGTCGCCGGGGACGGAGTGGTGTTCCGGGCAGGGGGCCGCGGCTACCGCCTGGGGGACGACGGAGGCGGCTTCAGCCTGGGGCGGGCGGCCCTGCGCTGGGTGACAGACGCGCTGGATGCCGGGGAGGTGCCGTCCTCGCCGCTGGCCGAAGAACTCGCCGCGCTCACGGGCGGCCTGGACTGGGACACGCTGCGGGCCTTCGCCTACGGCAGGCCGGGGGCCGCCGCCATTGCCTCCCTCGCGCCCGCCGTGGGCCGCGCCGCCGACCGGGGGGACGTGGTAGCCGCGCACCTGCTGGACGAGGCGTCCCGCTCGCTCGCGGACCTGGCGCGGCGGGTGCAGGGGCGGGCCGGTCTCCTGCCGGTCACGGCGACGGGGGGCGCACTCCGGGTCAGCCCACTGTTTCCCGCCGCGCTGGTCCGCCAGCTTCCCGGCGTCACGGTGGCGTGGCGGGACCATGCGGAGACGGCGGCCCGCTTTGCCCTAGCCCATAACGGGACAGCGCGCTAGGAACGGTTTTGGGCGTCGCCCAGAAAGGTTCGGCAACCTTTCTGGGCCGAACAGAGTGAGAACCCGTAATGAGGGCGGCGCTCCGTAGAGTTGTCGCCCGAGACATGCGGCAACGCACCTGAGCGCCGCCTTGGCCCAGAGAAATCTATGAGGGCAAGGTCCATTCAACATGAATATGGCGTTTCTCAGCCCATAAGAGACGTTAATTGCAGAAAGCCTTTCCTGGAGAGGCTTTTTCCTTCTCCTGCCTTCCACTCACATGAGGGTGTCTTCAAAAATTAACGCCTCCTGGGTGTCCTGACATTCCTTCCTTTCGCTAAGCAGGGGTGGTGGCAGGTGTTTCCCGCGAGGCCGAGCCACAGCGCAATAGCGTGCAGGACGCATTTCCCCGTTTGATAGCTCCCTGGGAAAGCTGGGGTGGGGGCGGGTGCACGGGCTTTCTGAGCGGTGAGACACCCGGTGAGGACTTTATGTGGATTTTAACCGGGCTGTAACGCGCTGTTCATTACCCTGACGGCGCACGCAGGAAACGGAGCGCAGACGTGCAGAGGTTCTTGCAAGGGGGACGATGCGCAGAGATCAGGCCCAGGGGGGGTTCGGTTTACCGGCAGATCACCGCGAGCAGGGAAGGAAAAGGGGAAAAGAACATGCGTAAATTCTGGATGACCGCCGCACTGATGACGCTCGCCGTTGCCAGCGCCCAGACCATCACCACCAGCCCCAAGTCCGGGGAAACCGGCGGGCCGGACGCCGTTGCGACAGGCACCACGACCGCCAGTGTGACGCAGACCGTCAACCTCAAACTGCCGCAGGCGACCGCGCTTCACCTCGACGCCACGCAACTGACCTTCGACATCTCGCAACTGGCGAACCAGGACGGCACCTGGTACTGCGCCTACGGCAAGGGGAACGGGACGGACGTCGATTCCCAGCTCGGCACCGACTTCTGGAACCAGACCCAGACCCTGCCGCTGGGCACCAAGTACATCCCGGATGCCAACACCTTCGGCAAGGTCAGCATCGACGGCGGAGCCAAGGTCACCTCGTACCCGCCGGTCACGCAGGCGAGCGCGGGGGCCGAGGTGGACAACGCCAGCAAGGCCTACTTCGTGTGCTACCGGAGCTTCATCATCCAGAAATTCTCCAACGTGGGCAACTTCAAGCTCAGCGTGAGCCGCAACACCCCGACCGGTGCCAACGCCGATATGGGCCGCCAGATGATGTACATCCAGGACAACCCCTGTGACACCTGGGGCGAGGGGACCGGCCTCTACCGGCTGCCCGTCGGCGCGACGCGCGAGCTGATTCCCATGCGGCTGACCCAGGGCACCACCGGCGCACGCGCGGCGGGCAACGTCACCTTCACCGACAAGACGGTGACCAGCAACGCGACCAAGTTCTGCCGCCAGAACACCAGCTGGCTCGACGATCTGGTCGTGATCGCGGTGGTCGTGGACGGCGACAAGGCGGGCGACAACAACGCCATCCTGACCTACACGCTGGAATCCAAGGCCTCGGCCTTCGTGATCGGTGACTCGGACGCCACCACGGCCAGCAAGCCCTGAACTCCGGGGGACGGCGTCCGCGTGGGCGTCGTCCCTTTTCTGCTGCCGTTCCCGTTTCGAACGGATTCCGGCCCCAGCCGTTCTCCTGCGGGAAAGCGCCGAAGGCTCATTTCATTCTGGAATCCGTCCCCTTTCCTTCCAGCCGGGTTTCGCAGTTGTTGCATCACTGTTCAACCGGAATCCGTTTCAGGTCTTTCCCCTGATTCCACCCGCGCGCCCCGCCCCACCCCCTGACCTGACCCGGAGGCCTCATGCGTCCCCTTGCCCGTCTGCTTCCCCTGCTGCTTTCCCTGCTGCCCGCGACTGCGGCCGCACAGGCCACGGTCGGGGTCGACCCGATCACCAAGCTCTTTAGCGCCGCGCCCGGCCAGGCGATCACCCAGGTCCTGAACATCTACAACCCCAACAGCACGGCCCAGAAGCTGCGGATCGTCGCGTACCTCTCGGACATGAACATCGGTGAGACGGGCGAAACCGAGTTTCCGCCGGTAGGGACCGTCAAGGAAAGCA
This sequence comes from Deinococcus carri, assembly GCF_039545055.1. Lineage (NCBI taxonomy): Bacteria > Thermotogati > Deinococcota > Deinococci > Deinococcales > Deinococcaceae > Deinococcus > Deinococcus carri. The sequence goes on along the minus strand of NZ_BAABRP010000004.1, from coordinate 62,946 downwards.
GCGCCCCCTGGACCACCTTCACGCCCTCCGAGATCGAGCTGGGCGGCCTGGAAACCAAGCAGGTCCGCTACACCATTCAGATTCCGCCGAACGCTGCGCCCGGCACCCACTGGGCCATGCTGATGTTCGAGGCCCAGGACCCGGCGGCGGTTCCCGGCAAGACGCTCGCCTCCTTCCGGTTGCGGGTGGCGCACACCATGTACGTGAATGTGCAGCCCATCAAGGCCGAGGGCAGCATCACCGGGATTTTTGATGCCCCCCCCAAAAACGAGACGGATATTTATCAACTGGCCGTGCAGTACGCCAACACCGGCAACGCCGCCACCGGGGTGCGGGGCCGGGTCGAACTGCGCGACGCCAGGGGCGACCTCGTGGCGACCCTCCCGCTGGAACTGACCGTGGCGCTGCCGGGCCGCACGGTGCTGCTCAAGTCGGCCTGGGCCGGACCCGTGCCCAAAGGGCAGTACAGCGCCCTGGTCATCCTGAACAACGGCGACAAGAACAAGGACATCCTGGGCGAGCATGTGGTGACCCTGCCCTTTGACCTCAAGGCCCGCTCTCAGGCCGCCACACCTGCCGCCGCGCCCGCCGCCACACCTGCACCCGCCACGGCCCCGGCGGGCACCACGGGAGGGCCGGGAGGCAAGCCGTGAGCCGCGCACGCCCGCTGCCCACCGCCCGGCTGTCCGCGCTGCTGCTGGCCCTGCTGCTGACGGGTGGCCGCGCCCAGGGCACCCTGCCGGGCGTGCCCCCGCTGCCCGGTGTGCCGCTGCCCGGTAGCCCGGCCCCCGCCCCGGCGGAAACGGACGCGGCCGTGCGCCCCCTGATCCCGGATGTGATTTCCATTCGCCGACCGGGAACCCCCGTGACCTTTGAGATCAATCCGGCCAACTATCCGCCCGCCCAGTTCCCGGTGCGCTACCTGTCGGCCCCGCAGGCCTTCAGCGTGTTTTCCAATGCGTCCCGGCCCTGGACCGTGCAGATGGAGGTGCGTACCCAGCCCGACGCCCAGGGCCGCGCGCTGCCCAGCCAGCAACTGCACTACCGCGTCAACGACGGTCCCTGGACCGAGGTGACCGGCACGCCGCAGGTGGTCCTGAGCAATGTCGGGCCGTCGCTGGGCTGGCTGCCGCTGAAGATCGAGTTCGCGCTGGACCTGACCGGCGCGGAGGCGGGCGGGGCCTACGCCTTCGACGTGGCCTTTACGGCCCTGGTTTTGCCCTGAGGCTGCGTTTCCCGGTCTGGCCCTGATGATCTGGCCCTGAGCTGTTGTCCTGAGTCCGCGGTCCCCGCTGCCCCACGGGGAAGGAGTTCTCTGCATGTCCCGCCGCCTCACCCTGCTGGCGCTGCTGCTGCTCGCCCCACCCGCCCTGCCGCCGCTGACGGCCCTGGCGCAGTCGGCGGGCCTGACCGTGACGGCCCCGGCGACCCGTGAGGCGCTGCCGGACGGCTACGCCACGCTGACCTTCACGGTGCAGGGCCAGGGCGAATACGTGTTCGAGGTGCTGAGTCCGGCCGGCTGGGAGCCGGTCACGCGCACCCGCACCCTGCAACTGGGCGGCAGCACGCTGATCCCGGTGACCCTGCGGGTTCCGGCCCTGGCCCCGGCGGGCGAGTCCCCCCCGATTGTGCTGCGGGCGCTGCGGGGCGGCAGCGAGGTGGCGCGGACCCAGGCGGCGGTGCGGGTGTTGCCGCGGGCGCGCGTCGCCCTGCGCAGCCCGCCGCTGATCACGGGAACACCCGGCCAGATCCTGAGTTTTCCGCTGGAGGTCACGAACCTGGGCAACCAGACCGACACGGTGCGCCTGAGCGTCACCAACGTGGACCGTCGCCCCCAGCTCAGCGCGAACGAGGTCACGCTGCAACCCGGCGAAACCCGCACGGTGACCGTCTCCCTCAAGCTCGACAGCGTCTCCGAGGGCTACCGCTACATCTTCTTCCTGGAGGCCGTGTCCTCGCATGATCCGGAGGCCGTGGCACGCACGCGTACCGACAGCACCTTTACCTCGCTGGCCGGGCGCAGTGCGGCGGCCATCGAGGGACCGCGCCTGATCTTCAGCGTGCATTCGGCGGTCGAGGCGGGCGCGGACTGGTCCCCGGCGGGCCGCAGCACCTACCTGCGCTATGCCCTCCAGCCCAGCGTCGCCGGCCAGCTTTCCGACTACGTGAAGGGCGGGGCCAGCGTCTCCGGCCTGGACGGCAGCCTGGACCGGCCGCTGCCGAGCAACCTTACTTTTGGACTGCGGCTGGACGGCAAACGCTGGTCCCTGAGTCTGGACGGGGGCCGGGACAGCTTCGGCGTGAGCGCCGTGGTGCTGGCCGGGAAGTGGCGGCTCAGCCCGCGCGCCCAGTACCGCGCCCTGCCGGACGGGCGGCTCTACGGCGCGGGACTGGGAGCCAGCACGCCGCTGGCGGGCGGCACGCTGGACATCGACGCCGCGACCAGCGGCCTGAGTGTGGCGGGCCAGAGCCGCCGCACCGACACGCTGGGCGTGCGCTATGGCCGCCGCCTGTCCCCGAACCTGGGTCTGAACCTGGGCCTGAGCGGCGTGGGTTTCAGCACCGAGGGCCGCTACCAGGGCACCCTGTTCGGCACCGAGCAGCTCACCTACGCCACCCCCACCTTCGACCTGACCCAGACCTACAGCGGGAGTCTGGCGGGGATACATACCTTCGGGCTGTCGGGGGGCCTCAGCAGTCTGCGGCCCTTTGGGGTCCGGGCGGCGGCCAGCGTGCAGCTTCAGCCCGGCGGCCTGCTCTGGAACGCTTCGGGCCTGCTGCTCTACAGCGGTCAGGGCGGCCTGGGGGCCAGCCTCTCGGGGCGCGTGCAGGGGGGCACGGTGCCGGAAACGGCCACCGCCTGGCAGGTCACGGCGGGCATCACGCCCCCGGCCTTTCGGGTGCGGAGCGGCTCGCTGGTCACCTCGGCGGCCTACACCCTGGCCTCCGACGACGATACGCCAGGCGCGCTGGCCCAGACGCTGGACGCCAGCGCCGCCCTGAGCGTGGGGACACTACGCGCCTCCGGCTCGGCGCAGTGGGCACGCGACCCGGCCCCCACCGGCGTGAACCGCGACCGGCTGTTTTTCGGCCTGACCGGCGAATATGCCTGGAACCGCAACACCTTCACGGCGCAGTACAGCTACGAGCGCCGGACCGGGCTGGCCCTCGCTGGAAATGGCCTGGGCATCACGCACGCGCTGGCCTTGTCGTGGACGCGGGACTGGAACGACCGCTTCAGCACCCGGCTGGACTACAGCCACGCCTCGCTGACCCTGGGCGAGAGCGTGCGCTCGCCCGATCAACTCGGCCTGACCTTCGGCGTCCGGGACGTGGGGCTGCCGGGCCTGAACCTCAGTGCCGGATACCGCCTCTACGCCCCGAACGGGCTGGCGGCGGGTGGCCTGACCCAGGGCGTCCGGGTCGGCGTGACCTACGACTTGACGCGGGTGCTCGCCACGCCCGACCTGCTGGTCCGGACCTTCGGGGGCCGCATCGGTGGGGAGGTGCAGGGCGTGCTGTACCGCGACAGCAACCTGAACGGCCAGCGCGACGAGGGCGAGGCGGGGCTGCCGGGCGTGACCGTGCGGGTGGGCACGGCCAGCGGCGTGTCGGACGCGCAGGGCCGCTACCGCGTGCGCGCTCCGGTGGGGGCCTACCCGCTCGCCTTCCCGGCGGGGTTGCCCGCCACCCTGGAGGCCCTCTCCACCCCGACTGTGAAGGTCACCGAGAACGGGCGGACCGAGCAGAACGTCGCCTTTGCGCCGGTCGTGAACCTGGAGGTGCTGATCTTCCACGACGCCGACCGGAGCGGCACCCCCGGTGCGGGCGAGGAGGCCATCCCCTACGCGGGCGTGATCCTGTCGGGGGCGGTGAGCCGCAACGTGCAGGCCGACAGCCGCGGCTACCTGCGCCTGGGCACGCTCCCACCGGGCACCTACACCCTGGCCCTGAACCCCGCCAACCTCCCCGAGGGCTATGTCCCCACCGGGCAGGCCGTCCGGCTGGAACTGCGGGCGGGCGAGCGGCCCCCCAGCGTGTCGCTGGGAGCCACGTTGCCGCCCCGCCAGGCCGTCACGACCTACACGAGCGGCACGCTGGCCGTGCTGGGCCGCCTCTCGCCGGGCACGGCGGTTCCGGCGGGCCAGGTGCACCTGACCGTGCAGGCCCCCGGCGCGCGCACCCTGCGGGTGGAGATGCTGGGCCAGACCCTGACCCCCACCCTCAATGCCGGGCGGGCCGAACTGGACTTCACCGTCCCGGCGGGCACGGCCCCCGGCACCTACGACGTGACCCTCACGGCCACGGGCGACACGGGAAGCAAGACGTCCATCCTCAAGCTGCTCGTGGTCCGCTGAAGGCTCCTGCGGGGGGAGGAGACCGCAGGCTGACCACTTCCCGCCTTCCACCCTTTATGATAAAGGCGTGATGAAATTCTGGCTGCTTTCTGCCGCACTGCTCGGCTCCGTGGCGGGCGCTGCGCCCCTGACCGTGACGATTCTCCACACCGACGATCTGCACGGTCACCTCGACCCAGTCAAGATTGGCCAGGGCACCTACGGCGGCTACGCCCGCCAGACGGCGCTGGTCCGCAGTTACGCCGCGCAGGACCCCAACCCGCTGGTACTCTCGGGCGGCGACACCTTCCAGGGCACCCTGTTCTACAACGTCTACCAGGGCCTGGCCGACGTGCTGTTCATGAACTTCCAGGGCTACCAGGCGATGGCGGTCGGCAACCACGAGTTCGACAACGGCCCCGAGGCGCTGGCCCGCTTTGCCCAGAAGGCCCGGTTCCCGCTGCTGGCCGCCAACCTCGACGTGAGCCAGGAAGCCAGCCTGAAGGACCTGATCAAGCCCTACGCCGTGCTGAACGTGGGCGGGCAGAAGGTCGGCCTGATCGGTGCCGTGACGCCCGACCTGCCGCTGATCAGCTCCCCCGGCGACCGGGTGAAGATGCTGGAACTGATGCAGAGCCTGCGCAACAGCGTGCAGGCGCTCCAGGGCCAGGGCATCAACAAGGTGATTCTGCTCTCGCACCTGGGTTACACCCTGGAGCAGGAAGTCGCCCGCACCGTGCCGGGCATCGACGTGATCGTGGGCGGGCACAGCCACACGCTGCTGGGCACCTTCGACAACAAGGACTTCCCGACCCCCGAAGGCCCCTACCCCACCGTCGTGCAGAACCCCGACGGCAACAGGACACTGCTGGTCGCCGCCTGGGAATGGGGCAAGGTGCTGGGCCGCCTCAAGGTCACGTTCGACGACAACGGGGCCGTGACGGCCTACGAGGGCAACCCCATCGCGGTGTCCGCCGACCTGCCGGAAGACCCCACCGCCAAGCGCATGATCGAGACGCTCAGCGTGCCCATCGCCAACCTGCGCCGTCAGGTGATCGGCAACACTGTGCAGGGCCTCAACGGCAACCGCGAGATCGTCCGCAAGCGCGAGAGCGGCATGGCGAACGTGCTGGCCGACGCCGCCCTGGAGGCCGCGCAGAAGGCCGGGGCGCAGATCGCCTTTGTCAACGGCGGCGGCGTGCGCTCCAGCATCGACGCGGGGCCGATCACCTTCGAGGAAGCGATCACGGTGCAGCCCTTCGGCAACACCCTGACGGTGCTCGACCTGACCGGCGCGGAGATCAAGCGGGCGCTCGAACACGGCGTCGCCACCTGGAGCGAGAACAAGGGCCAGTTCCTGCACGTCTCCAAGGGCATGAGCTACACCTTCGACCTCTCCAAGCCCGCCGGCAGCCGCGTGACTGCCGTCACCTTCAATGGTCAGCCCCTCGACGACAACAAGACCTATACGGTCGCCATGAACACCTTCACCGCGAATGGCGGCGACGGCTTCGACGTGTTCAAGAACGCCAAGGGCCGCCGCCTCGACACCGGCACCCTCGACATCGACATCCTGGTCAACTACTTCAAGGCGCACCCCACGGTCGATGCCCAGCCCGAGGGCCGCATCGTGATTCAGAACGAGCCGAAGTAATACGGGATTAAGCTGCTTTGTTGACATCAAGATGAATTGCCTACCCCCTCTCCCCTCGTGGGAGAGGGCTGGGGTGAGGGGGTGACGGAGGGGCTTGCCTGTCCCCAAGATGTCAAGGACTCATTTTCATCTCGTAGCCCCAGGCAGGAGCTAGGCTTTCGCCAGAACAGGGCCAGAACAGGGAAGGAGGCGTGCTATGGACGTCCCCTTCCCTGTTCTGCTTGTTCTGCTCGAACGCGAGGCCAGGATCAGGTCGCCTGCCTGAGCGACAGCAACTTCTCCGCGTGGCTGCCCTGCTCGGGCTTGTCTGTTCCGCGCCGCGAGGCCTCGGGGTCGTATCTCAGCACGGCCAGCCGCAGTTCGTTTAGCCAGTGCCGACGCAGCGGTTCCGGTTCCAGCACCTCCACCCGCGCGCCCCACGAGAGCAGCCAGGGGAGCAGTTCGTGGGGCACGCCTCCCGCATCCGCTCCGGCCTGGAGGTCGAGTTCGACGCTGCCGTCGGGATAGATCAGCGGCTCGCTGGCCTGGGGGTAGCCCCCCTCCAGCACGGCGTAGGCCGCGTCGGGGGTAAAGCGCAGGCGGACCGTCACCGGGGGGGTCGCGCCCGCCATTCCCCAGGCGTCGGTGAGGTGTTCGCGTGGGTTGAAGGTCTCGGGGATGTCGTAGCGGTCAGGCAACAGCGCCGCCGACTCCATCCGGTTGAGCCTGAAGGTGCGCAGGGCGTGGTCGTGGCGGCGTTCCAGGCCAGTCACGGAGAGGGCCAGGGTGCTGCGGTGGATGTCCAGCAGGTACACGCACAGCTCGTTGCCCCGCTCCACCTCGCCGCCGGGCTGCCGGTAGTCGAAGCGCAGCACCCGCCGTTCGTTCCAGGCCTGGGCGACGGTTTCCAGTGTCCGGTCGTCACCACGCGGTTCCGGGGCGGCACTCACCGAGGCGTCGAGCAGGTGGCGGTTCGCTTCGGGCAGCTGTCCCGCGAGCTTGTGCAGGATGGCGACCGCGTGCGGATGGTGCGCGGGCGCGAGGTGGTACAGCAGGCGCAGGGCCGCATGGGCCGTCAGCACCTCGACGGCACCCAGGGCCGGACGGGGATCGGGAATGAAAGAGCGGCCCGCGTGTGTCTCCACGCCCCGGCCCAGCTTCCGCAGGGTCTGGAGGTCACGCTGAACGGTGCGCAGCGGCACGCCGTAGAGCGCGGCGAGTTCGCGGCTGGTCTGGGGCCGGACCCGCAGGTCGGCCTCCAGGCGGCGCAGGCGCTCGGCCTGGCGCGGGGAATGCGGTTCGCGCTGCGGGAGCGCTTCGGTCTCGTGCCGTTCGGGGTCGCCCACGGTGGTCCTCCGGCAGGCAGGATGGCGCGGGCGTGTCGCACATCTGTCGCAGCCTCGGGGCAGACCAGCCAGTCAGCAGAAACCTTGCGCCGAAGGGACGCAGGTTGTCCCTGTGCCTCAGGGTCGCTGTTTGGGCGAGAGGGCTACGATGGAGAACCAGAAGTTCTCGAAGGATTTGATGACGTCTACAAATTCCGCGATCGTCACGGGTTTGGGGATGTAGGCGTTGGCGTGCAGGTTGTAGCTGCGCCAGATGTCGCTCTCGGCGCGCGAGGTGGTCAGCACGACAACCGGGATGTTGCGCAGGGCGTCGTCGGCCTTGAGCACGTCCAGCAGTTCCAGGCCACTCATGCGCGGCATGTTGAGGTCCAGCAGGATCACGTCGGGGACAGGCGACCCCGCGTACTGGCCCTCGCGGCGCAGGAACCCCAGGGCCTCGACCCCGTCCTTGGCAAAGTGCAGGTGGTGGGGAAAATGCGCCTCGCTGAAGGCTTCCTCGGTGAGCAGGATGTCGGCGGGGTTGTCCTCGACGAGCAGAATCTGGATGGCCTTGGTGTCGGTGGTCATGAATGGAAAGTCTCCTGAAGATCGGGGAGGGCGACGGCGGTGCCGCTGCCGGTGAACTGGTCTCTATCCGGCTGCATTCTAGGGCGGCGCAGGTCCGGGGCGGCACCTCCACGGCGCGCCGCCCTCATCACGGTTTCTCTCTCGTTTCGGCTCGGAAAGGTTCGGCAACCGGTCACGGCACTGCCCCAGGGGCTGTCCCGCCGCCGCGTCCACCTCGCTTGAGGGGGGTCGCGGACGCTGAAAGAAGAAACGGCCGGCTGGGGGCGCTGGAAGAACACATGATGGTCTCTCCGGAACTTCTGGAAGCCGATCAAAGCCCGTATCAACTCTCCTGCACCGGGTTCTCTTGCATCAGGTTCGCCTCCCGCAGGGCCACCTGGTTGCGTCCGGCGGCTTTCGCGGCGTAGAGGGCCAGGTCGGCCCGCGCCATGCTGCTGCCCAGGTCGTCGTGCGGCGTGCAGGGGGTGACGCCGAAGCTGGCCGTCACCTGGCCCACGCCGGGAAAGACGTGGGCGGCCAGCCGGTCCCGCAGCCGCCCCGCGATCTGCCGGCCCTGCTCGGGCGTGACTCCAGGCAGGGCAATCAGATACTCCTCGCCGCCCCAGCGTCCCAGGTCGTCACTGTCCCGCAGGGCCGAGCGCAGCAGCCGGGCGCTTTCCAGCAGCACGCCGTCGCCCGCGTTGTGCCCGAAGGTGTCGTTGATGCGCTTGAAGTGATCCAGATCGAGCAGGATCAGGCAGCCGGGCGTGCCCTGGCGCACCTCCTCCAGCAGCCGCTCGATGGCGGCGTACAGGGCGCGGCGGTTGGGCAGGTGGGTGAGGGGGTCGGTGTTGACGAGCTGCTCCAGCGTCAGGCGGTGGCCGCGTTCCAGCAGGAAGCGTTCGCGGTACCACGCCAGGCTGTACAGCAGCACCAGGATCGCGCCGCAGGAGAGCTGCACCCGCAGCAGGTCCGCCGCCCCCGGCAGCGGCTGGCCGCGCAGGCCCAGGGCGACCCAGGGCAGCACGACCCCCAGCGTATAGAAACCCGCCGAGAGCCATACCCCCTGCCGGGCGCTGAACATCAGGTAGCTGAGAATCGAGACGGCGACCAGCAGCCAGTAGGCGTTCCCGGACAGCGTCAGCGCCTGTCCATCCCCGGTCAGCACCGCCAGGAAAAGCTGGGCCAGTACCGCCAGTGCATTGAGCAGGAACGTCGCCCGCTCGGCCACCAGCAGGGACCGGTGCCCCAGCAGCCAGAAGAGGCCCCAGAGGCATTCCAGCAGCAGCACCGGATAGCCGTACAGCGCAAAGAGGTCCGGGGCCGGGCGGCGAAGCTGCAAGACCCACAGCAGCAGCAGGATAAGGCCGCCCAGCCCCGTCGCCCACAGATACACGCGCCGCCGCAGCGCCTCGCCACCTGCCGGAACTTCAGTCAGGGGTGCGGGACGCCGGAGTGAAGACTGGCGGCGCTCGGGGGTGGGCATGGAACCGTTTCAACCTAGCAGAAGGCCGGAATGGGGGGCACGCCCCTAGGCGAAAAGGACACGTCTGTGTAAAGAAACTCTCAGGGCATCGTCTAGGAGACGCATCTGGGCCTGTCACCGGGTAGCTATGGTTCGGGGATGACGGAAGCACAGGGGAGGGGAAACGTGCCGACATGGCCCGGAACGGTGCCGGGCGGGCCGCCGCTGGGGGCAGAGAAGGCGCTGGGGAAGGAAGCGCCTTCGCCCTTCCGGTCCTTCTTTCTGGGGGGGTTCGAGTGTTCCTCGCACCGCCGTCCCTCGGGCCGCCGGGTGGACGTGATCGATGCGACCGGCCATGACCGCTTTGCCGCACAGGACTACGCCCGCCTGGCCGCCGAGGGCCTGCTGGCGGCGCGCGACGGTCTGCGCTGGCACCGCATCGAGGAACAGCCCGGTGTGTACGACTTCGGCTCGGTGGGGTCGCAGGTGCGGGCCGCGCGCGCGGCGGGCGTGCAGGTGGTGTGGGACCTGCTGCACTACGGCACGCCCGACCACGTGGACCTGTTTGCCCCCGACTTCCCCGAGGTCTTCGCCCGCTTTGCCCGCGCGGCGGCGCTGGCCCTCGCCCCGGAGACGGACGGGCCGCTGTGGCTGTGCCCCGTGAACGAGATCTCCTTCCTGGCCTGGGGCGGGGGAGAGGTGGCTTATCTCAATCCCTTCGAACGGGGTCGGGGCATGGTCCTCAAGCGGCAACTGGTCCGCGCCGCGATCTGCGCGGTGGACGCCGTGCGCGAGGTCTGTCCGGACGCCCGTTTCCTGCACGCCGAGCCGCTGCTGCACGTGACGGCCCATCCCGAGCGGCCCTGGGAGGCGGCCGCCGCCCGCCAGGAAAACGAGGCGCAGTTCGAGGCGCTGGACATGCTGGCGGGCCGCCTGCACCCCGAGCTGGGAGGGGCCGCGCGCTATCTGGACGTGATTGGCCTGAACTTCTATCCCTACAACCAGTGGCGTCACCACCCGCAGCGCGAAGGCCGCGAGCGCGTGCCCTACGACCACCCCGCCTACCGGCCGCTGCGGCAGCTGCTGGCCGAGGTGGCCGCCCGCTACCACCGTCCCCTCCTGATCGCCGAAACCGGCACCGAGGACGAGGAGCGCCCGGCCTGGTTCCGGATGGTGTCCCGTGAGGCGCTGGCGGCACGGGCGGCGGGCATCCCTCTCCACGGCGTCTGCCTCTATCCGGTGGTCAACCACCCCGGCTGGGACGACGACCGGCACTGTCACAACGGCCTGTGGGATTATCCCGACCGCCAGGGCCACCGGGAGGCCGACCCCGCCCTGCTGTCCGAACTGCGCGCGGCGCAGCACCAGCTCGCGCGGCTTGACGTGGACCCGTCTGTCCCCGAACTGGTGCCCTGAGCAGGCAGTCCGGTACTGTATGGCTTGGAAAGAGAGACTTCCCTTTCTTCACAAATTGACTGTCGGGTCAGCCTGACCCAATGGTGAGAGAAGTTAGACGAGTATATGAAGTTTTATCTTGGGATAGCTTCAGGATTGTTCAGGAGCAGCGCCAGAGGCTGACGCTAGACTACGGGCGTTCCCAGGAGCGTCCTGACCTGCTGCTCGACTGGGGTACAACCCGCTGACCTCCCAGGCCTCGCCGCCTGGCTCAATCAGAGAACCACTTTTCGTTTCAGTGTCGGGGGGAATGGCCGACACTCTCGTTATTTGAACCCTGGGGGAGGGAACAGACCTTGAAACGTATCGATTTTGCTTGGAAGCCGGTGGGCGAAGCGGCCACACCGGCCCTGCTGGTGCTGTCGCATCTACGCTGGGATTTCGTGTTTCAGCGCCCGCAGCATCTGATGACCCGCGCGGCCCGGACCCGGCCCGTGTACTACATTGAGGAACCCCAGTTCGTGCCGTCTGCCGAGCACCTGGGCGACCATCTGGAGGTCCGGCGGGACGACAGCGGCGTGATGGTGGTCACGCCCCACATCGAGGAGGGCCGCACCCCCGAACAGTCCCAGGCCAGCACCGCGCGCCTGCTGGCCGGGCTGGTGCAGTCCGAAGGGCTGGTCGAGTACGACCTGTGGGTTTATACCCCGATGGAACTGCCCGTGACGGCGGGCCTGCATCCGCGCGTCACTGTCTACGACTGCATGGATGAACTCGCCAACTTCAAGGGTGCGCCGCCCCAGCTCCGCGAACGGGAAGAGCAGCTGTTCGGGCAGGCCGATCTGGTCTTTACCGGCGGCCACCGGCTCTACGAGGCCAAGCGCGAGCGGCACGCGGGGGCCTATCCCTTCCCGTCGAGCGTGGACACCGCGCACTTCGCGCAGGCCCGCGCGGGTCTGGCCGACCCGGTGGATCAGGCCGAATTGCCCCGCCCGCGCCTGGGTTTTTATGGCGTGATTGACGAGCGCTTCGATATCGAGCTTATCGGGGAACTGGCCCGCCGCCGTCCGGAGTGGCAGTTCGTGCTGCTCGGCCCGGTGGTCAAGATCGACCCGGCCGACCTGCCGCGCGGCGAGAACCTGCACTACCTGGGCATGAAGAGCTACCGCGACCTGCCCGCCTACCTGGCCCACTGGGACGTGGCGCTGCTGCCCTTCGCGCTGAACGAGGCGACCGAGTTCATCAGCCCCACCAAGACGCCCGAGTACCTGGCGGCGGGGGTACCGGTGGTTTCGACCGGTATCCGCGACGTGATTCGCCCCTACGGCGAGCGCGATCTGGTCCGGATTGCCGATGGCGCAGACGCCTTCGAGGCGGCCTGCGCGGCGGCCCTGGCCGAGCGGCACACCCCGGCGGGAGAAGACCGCCGCGAGCGGGCCGACGCCCACCTCTCCACCCTCTCCTGGGACCGGACCTGGGCCGACATGAGCGCCCTGATCGAGCGGGCTGCCACCGAACGCAGCGCGCTGCCGCTGGCCGGGGTGGCCGATGACTGAACCCCTCCAGTCCGGCCCTCGGGACACCGGCTCTATGCTGGAACCGATGACCGATTCCTCTTCCGGCTTCGACTACCTGATTGTGGGCGCGGGCTTTGCGGGCAGCGTACTGGCGGAGCGCCTCGCCAGTGACGGCAAGCGTGTCCTGATCGTGGACCGCCGCCCCCATATCGCCGGCAACGCCTACGACCGCTACGACGACGCGGGCATCCTGATTCACCCCTACGGCCCGCATATCTTCCACACCAACTCCAGGGAAGTGTTCGACTACCTCTCGCGCTTCACCGAGTGGCGGCCCTACGAGCACCGCGTGCTGGCAAGTGTGGACGGCCAGCTGCTGCCCATCCCGATCAACCTCGACACCGTCAACCGGCTGTACGGCCTGAACCTCACCTCCTTCCAGGTCGAGGACTTCTTCGCCTCGGTCGCGGAAAAGGTGGATCAGGTTCGCACGTCGGAAGACGTGGTGGTGAGCAAGGTGGGGCGCGACCTCTACAACAAGTTCTTCCGGGGCTACACCCGCAAGCAGTGGGGCCTGGACCCCAGCGAACTCGACGCCAGTGTGACGGCGCGCGTGCCCACCCGCACCAACCGCGACGACCGCTACTTTGCCGACACCTACCAGGCGATGCCGCTGCACGGCTACACCCGGATGTTCGAGAACATGCTTGCGCACCCGAACATCAAGGTGATGCTGAACACCGACTACCGCGAGATCGCGGACTTCATCCCCTACCGCCACATGATCTACACCGGGCCGGTGGATGCCTTTTTCGACTACTGCTACGGCAAGCTGCCCTACCGCAGCCTGGAGTTCGTCCACGAGACGCACGCCCGCGAGCAGTTCCAGCCGACCGGCACGGTGAACTACCCTAACGACTACGGCTACACCCGCATCAGCGAGTTCAAGTACATCACCGGGCAGCAGCACCCGCAGACCTCCGTGGTGTACGAGTACCCCCGCGCCGAGGGCGACCCCTACTACCCGGTGCCCCGCCCCGAAAACCAGGAACTGTACAAGAAGTACGCCGTCCTGGCCGACGCCCGCCCCGACGTGACCTTCGTGGGCCGCCTCGCCACCTACCGCTACTACAACATGGATCAGGTGGTCGCGCAGGCCCTGACGACCTACCGCAAACTCACGGGCGCGGCAACCCAGCCCGAGGCGACGCCCGCCGGCTGAGCCGCCCCACACCCCCTCTCCCTCTGCCCCGGCCACAGCGCCGGGGCTTTTTGCTGGCCGCTGGCCGCTGGAAGCTGATCGCTCCTACAACGCCGTCCGCACCTGCCACAGCTCCGGAAACAGCACGATCCCCAGCGCCCGCCGCAGGTAACCCGCCCCGCTGGTGCCGCCGCTGCCGGTCTTGAAGCCGATGGTGCGCTCCACCGTGGTGAGGTGGTTGAAGCGCCAGGCGCGGAAGTTGTCCTCCACGTCCAGCAGCTTCTCGGCCAGTTCGTACAGGTCCCAGTACCGGTCGGGGTCGCGGTAGACGGTCAGCCAGGCGTCCAGCACCGCCGCGTTCTCCTGGGGCGGCTGGGTGAAGTCCCGTTCCAGCACCTCGGGCGGGATGGGCAGGCCACGCGCGGCGAGCAGGCGCAGCGTCAGGTCGTACACGCTGGGCGCGTGCAGCGCCGCCAGCAGGGGGCCGTGCAGGTCCGGGCGGTGTTCATGGGGCCGCAGCAGCGTGGGATTGCGGTTGCCCAGCAGCACCTCGACCATGCGGTACTGCGCCGACTGGAAGCCCGACGCCTCGCCGAATGCGCCCCGGAACGCCAGGTAGTCGGCGGGCGTCATGGTCTTGAGCACCTCCCAGGCCGCCGTGAGCTGCTGCTGCGCCCGCACCACCCGCGAGAGCATCTTCAGCGGCGTGTCGGTCACGCCCTGCGAGAGCAGCGCCATCGCGGCCCCCAGCTCGCGGATGATCAGCCCCAGCCACAGCTCGGAGACGTGATGCACCGTGATGAAGAGGTGTTCGTCGTGCGCCCCGGTGATGGGCCGGTGGGCACTCAGCAGCACGTCCGTTTGCAGGTAGTCGCCGTAGCTGAGGCGCTGCCGGAAGTCCAGTTGCGCCTGCTCGGGGGAATGGACCTGCTCGTCGGGGCGCTCCTGCGCTGCCATGTCTGGGCCTTCTGCCATGTCTAGAAGAGTAGCGGAAGCGGGCGGCCCAACGCTTCACTCGCCTTCATCTGTGCCGGGCGCGGCGGCCGGGGCTGGCCCCTTAGCCTGGGCACATGCCCTCGCCCATTCTCGATCTCGCCGGGATCACGCTGGAAGTCAACCACCTGCCGCGCGGTGTCCGTTTTTACGAGCAGGTGCTGGGCCTGGACCTGCTGGCCCACGACGAGGAACGGGGCGTGGCCCACTTCCGGGTCAACGATGCCCAGACCCTGACGCTCTGGAAGCCACTCACGCGGCAGGCGAACGACCCCCGCCTCGCGCCGCTGCGGGCGCGCGGGGCCTCGCACCTGCACTACGCCTGGCAGATTCAGCCCGGCGACCTGGAACGCAGCAAGGCGCTGCTGGACGAACAGGGCCTGCCCTGGACCGAGATCGACCTGGGCACGCCCGAGCGGCCCGACCCCACCGTGTACTTCTTCGACCCCTTCGGGCACGGGCTGGAGCTGCGCGGCGTGGACCTGCTCGACGAGCGCCAGCCGACCTACCCGCCCACCCCCGCGTCCCGCCCCGCTCACGCCCTCCCCGTGATGGGGCTGCGCGAGGTGGCCCTGGCCTTCGGGGACTACGCGGCGATGAAGGAGCGCCTGCCCCGTGCCTACGGCTTTGCCTACGCCAAGGAGCAGGAGGACCGCGACTTCGCGCAGTTCACCCTCGGCCCCGGCCCCGAGCCGGACGGCAATGGCACCCCCCGGCGCTGGCTGTACGCCTGGGACCCCCAGGTGGGGCTGGCTGACATGTTCGGCGGCGACCACGCGCTGGTGCAGTTCTACGCGGACATGGAGGCGGTGCTGGAACGGGTGCGGAAAGAGGGGCTGCCGCATGTGCTGGAGGAAGGCCGGCTGGCCGTGCGCGACCCGGAAGGGCACGTCTTCGAGTTCCTGCCGCCGCGCCGGGGCGGAGCGCTGTAAGAATCCGGAGGGGCCGTCCCGGCTAACGTGGAGGCAGCATGACGGTGCTGCCCGCCCCCACCGAACTGGCCCGCCTGGAGGCGCTGGCCCGCTACGCCATCGTCGAGGGCGTGCCGGAAGCGTCGTTTCGCCGGGTGGCGGAACTGGCCGCGCAGATCTTTCGCGCCCCGGTCGCGCTGCTGAATTTCGTGACAAGTGACAGCACCTGGAGCAAGGCCTGCGTGGGTGTGGACCTGACCCGCGTGGACCGTCAGCTCTCGTTCTGCGCGCGCACCATCGAGCAGGACAGTGTGCTGGTCGCCCCCGACCTGACACGCGACAGCCGCTTTCTGAGTAACCCGCTGGTGCGCGCGCCGGGCGGCTACCGCTTCTACGCGGGCGCGCCCCTGCGGACGCCCGAGGGATTCAACATCGGGACGCTGTGCGTGCTGGACTACGCCCCCCGCGCCGAAGTCAGCGCCGTGGAGCGGGAGGCGCTGGTGAACCTGGCGGCCCTGGCGGTCGAGGGCCTGGAACTGCGCCGGGCCAGACTGGAAGCCGAACGCGAGGCGCGGGCACGGCAACAACTGGTCGAGGAGCTGCGCCGCACCACTGCCTACGCCGAGACGCTGGCGGCCATCTCCGCCCTCATCGACCTTAACCTGGACCCCCCCGAGCTGGTGGGAACAGCGGTGCAGCTTGTCGCGCAGGTCAGCCAGCTCGACTGGGCCGGGGTGGGGGTGCTGCGGGAGGGCAGGCTCCAGGTGCAGACGGCCTGGCGCGGCCCGGAGGTGCCGCCGGACCTGCTGGCCCACCTGCTGCGTCCGGCCGCAGATGGGGAGGGCCTGATCTGGCAGGTGCGGGACCGCGAGGTGCCCTGGTTCGTGGAGGACTATCCGGCGCAGCCCGGCGCGCGTCCCGAGCTGGCCCGGGCCGGGCTGCGGGGAGCCGTGCTGGCCTCGCTGGGCACCTTCGAGGACACGCAATACCTGCTGGCCGCCGTGCGCCGCACCGCGAAATCCTGGAGCCGCGCCGACCACGACCTGTACCAGGTGGCGACCCGTACGGTGGCCGGGGCGCTGCTGCGCCAAGAGCGTGAGCAGCGGCTGGCCCACGAGGCCACCCGTGACCCCCTGACCGGCCTGGGCAATCGCCGCGCCCTGGAAGCGGCCCTGCTGACCGCCCCTGCGGGCGGGGGCCTGGCGGTGCTCGACCTCGACGGGTTCAAGCAGGTCAACGACCGGGAAGGCCACCTGCGCGGCGACGTGCTGCTGCGCCTGTTCGCGGGTGCCCTGGCGGCGGAACTTCCCGCAGAGGCCACCCTGTACCGACTGGGGGGCGACGAGTTCGTCGCGCTGTACCCGGAAGCGTCCCAGCCGCCCCCGCTGCACGACGAGGTCTTGCAGGCGCTCGACGTGGCGGTCAGTGCCGCCCGCAGCGCCGGTTTTCAGGAGGTGGGGGCCTCCTTCGGCATCGCCCTGTGGCCCGCGGAGGTCACGGACGCCCAGGCCGCCGTCGCCCTGGCCGACGAGCGCATGTACGCCGACAAACGCAGGCGCGCGGCCTTCCGCCAGCGCCGGGCGGGTGGGGTGGGTGAGGGCGGTGCCCAGAAAGGTTCGGCAACCTTTCTGGGCCGAACGAAGTGAGAAACCGTGATAAGGGCGGCGTGAAGTGGAGTTGCTGCCCAGAGCATTTGTCGTAAAGATGGCTGCTTTTTTTGACCCTCTCCCCTCGCGGGACTCGTAGAGCTGCGGAGCAGAGAGGGCCTTGCGAAGCAAGGGGAGAGGGGTTCTTTTTACGTCAAATGCCCTGGGAGGCCGGAAGCGGTCGTCTCCAGCCCCAGCCCTTCAGGGCTGCGGCACCACCTGCTTTCCATCCGGGCCGTACTGCGCCAGCACGTCCCGCGCCACCCGCTGGGCCGTATCCGTCCGCGCCAGGGCCACCACCGCCCCGCCGAAGCCCGCGCCGGTCATTCGGGCACCGTACACGTCGGGGTGGGCCTGGAGCAGCGCCACCAGTTCGTCCACGCGCGGCACCGTCACCTCGTAGTCGCTTTGCAGGCTGGCGTGCGAGGCGTTCATCAGCTCCCCGAAGAGGGGCGCGGGGGCGTCCAGCGCGCGCAGCACGCGGGCATTCTCGCTCACCACGTGGCGGGCGCGGCGCAGGAGCAGTTCCGGCAGGTCCGCCAGTGCCTCCACGTCGGCCACGTCCCGCAGCTCGGGCACGCCCAGCAGCCGGGCGGCCTCCTCCACCTCGGCGCGGCGGGTGTTGTAGCCGCTCTCCGCGAGGCGGCGGGGCACCCCGCTGTCCAGCACCAGCACCTCGCCGCCCGCCGGGAGGGGCAGCTTGCGCCGCTCCAGCGTGCGCGTGTCCAGAAACAGCATGTGCCGCGTGTCGGCCAGGCTGCTCGCCATCTGGTCCATGATGCCGCTCTTGACCCCCACGAACTCGTGTTCGACCCGCTGCCCCAGCAGGGCCAGATCCACGTCGCTCAGCGGCAGGGCGTACAGCTCCCGCAGCGCGCGCAGGGTGGCAATTTCGAGCGCTGCGCTGCTGCTGAGGCCGCCGGAGGGCACATCCGAGCTGATCCACACGTCCAGCACGTCGGGCACGCCCGTCAGCGCCAGGCAGCCGGTCACGTAGGGCGCGAACTCTGTGCCCGTCTCGCCTGGCGTCACCTCCAGCATCTGCCCGTAGTTGACCGAATAGAGGCGGTGCCGCTCGCCGCCGCTGCGTCCCAGGGCCACCACGGTGTGCTGCGGAATCGCGCTCGGCAGCACGAAGCCGCCCTGGTAGTCGGTGTGTTCGCCCAGCAGGTTGACCCGGCCGGGGGCCTGCGCCGTGACCTCGGGGGAGCGGCCGAACAGGTCCGCGAAGGTGGTGCTGCCCGCCTCACTGCCCGTCATACGGTCTCCGTCCAATTCCTGACCATCCGGGAAAGCGCCGGATGTTCATCCATTTCCCGGAGTCAGTCTTCTTTCCTGCTCCCGCTGGTCGGATTTCAAGGTGTCGGCGACACCTTTTAGAACATTTGTCAAAAAGAGACCTTCTTTTTGACCGAGCGGAGCGAGCGAAATAAGGAGAGCGTTTGGGAGAATGGAGCCGTTGGAGGCACTTTTCCTCCAAGGGCGTAATTCGGACAAATGCTCTAATCGGAATGGGTTTCATACTTCACCTCCCGCAGTTCGGCGGCCTTCTGCTCGGGCAGGGCGTCGTTCACGAACTCGCCCGCGCCCTGCTCGGTTCCGGCCAGGTACTTCATGCGGCCCGGCGCGCGCAGGTAGGGCGAGAGTTCGATGCGCAGCGGCCACTCGGGGTAGGCCTGGCCGTCCACCGGGGCCTGCTGCACGGTCAGCAGGTAGGGCATCCGCACCCCGAAAAGGGCGTCCAGCCGCAGCAGCGCGTCCTTAAGGGCCGCCGCCAGCGCGTCCCGCTCGCCGCCTTCCAGCTCGGACAGCAGCGAGACGGCGCGGGTGGGCAGCACCCACGTCTCGTAGGTGAAGCGCGCGAAGGGCGGGACCACGCTCAGCGCCTCTCCTCCGTCGCGCACCAGCCGCAGCCCCGCTTCCCGTTCCTGGCGCACGAAGTCTTCCAGCCAGGGCCGCCCATGTTGCTCGTGATACGCCCGCATCTGCGCGAGCGCCCGCTCCTGCACGGGGGGGAGGTGGTCGTAGGCGTAAATCTGCCCGTGCGGGTGTTGCAGGGTGACGCCCACCTCCACGCCGCGGTTCTCGAAGGGCAGCACGTACTTCAGCCGCGGGTCGCGCCCCAGTTCGGTGGTCCGGTCGGCCCACACGTCCAGCAGCAGCCGCACCTGTTCGGCGGGCAGCCCGCCCAGCGTGCCGGTCGGGTTCTGGCTGAAGACCACGACCTCGCACTTGCCGATACCCGCCCGCACATCGGTGCCGGGCACCGGGTCCGGCGTGGGCGCGTCCAGCGTCAGACTGGGAAAGCGGTTGTCGAACACGGCGATGTCGTAGTCGCCCTGCGGCAGTTCGGTGGGATGTTCGGGGTCGTGGGTGGGGGCCAGCGGGTTGTACTCGGGCGGCGGCAGGAAGGTGCGGTTCAGGCGGTGTGCCGCGTACATCACCCACTCGCCGCGCAGCGGATGCCAGCGCATCTGCGGGCGGGCCTCCACCGCGTCACCGGGGCTGGGAATGGGACCGCTGACCGTGACGGGCGCGGTGCCGTAGAGGGTGAGGGCGCGGCCATCCGGTTTCAGAAACTCTGCCTTGTACATGCTTCACCTGTCCTGCCTGGGGTCGGTAACAGATTGCGGGAAGTCGCCGGAATCATCCGGGCGAGGCGAGAAGCAAAGCATACGGGGTCGTGGCGAGCGAGAGGCGGCGACACACTCTCCGGTCGGGCGGCCGGCCATTCAGAAAGACCGCTCCCGGCAGCAAAAAGCCCCTCTCCTGGTGGGGGAGAGGGGTAGAGGTGGGGGAGCAGGCCCTCCCCCCGGACACGCGCTCAGAGCAGATAGCCCTGCGCCAGGTCCCGGTACGCCTGCACCTGCGCCCGCGCCCAGGCCTCGTCCTTCCCCAGTTCCTCGGCCAGGATGGCGGCGGCGCGGGGAGCGGCCTCGATGCTGGCGCGGGCGTTGAGCAGCAGGGCGCGGGTGCGGCGGGCCAGCAGGTCCTCGACGGTGCGGGCCTCCTCGTGGCGCACGCCCCAGCGCAGTTCGGCCTCGGTGTAGGGCAGCTCGGGGTGCAGCCGGATATCGGCACCGGAGAGGGCCTGAATCCGCTCGGCGTCGGTCCCGTAGACCTTCCAGTGGTCCTCGCGGGGTTCTTCCGACCAGCCGTGCAGGTGCAGCCCCGGCGTGATGGTCAGGCGCTCGGGCAGGCCCGCCAGATGCTCGGCGCGGTTCACGGTGTCCTCGCCCATGCGGCGGTAGGTGGTCCACTTGCCGCCCGTCAGGGTGATCAGGCCGCCCGGCGAGATGCGGATGACGTGGTCGCGCGAGAGCGACGCCGTCGAACCCACGCCGTCCGTCTTCTCGTTGCTGACCAGGGGCCGCAGCCCGGCATAGGCACTCAGCACGTCCGCCCGCGT
Source organism: Deinococcus carri (assembly GCF_039545055.1). Taxonomy (NCBI): domain Bacteria; kingdom Thermotogati; phylum Deinococcota; class Deinococci; order Deinococcales; family Deinococcaceae; genus Deinococcus; species Deinococcus carri. The sequence continues at coordinate 42,547 of NZ_BAABRP010000004.1, read as the reverse complement.
CGGGGCCGGATTCATGTACCGCCCGGCGGTCCCCAGGATGAACTCGATTTCCTCCTCCAGTGGGCGCGGCTCGAAGCTGGTGCCGGGCACGGCGGTATCGGTGGTGCCGATCACCACGTGGTCGTGCCAGGGGACCGCGAACAGCACGCGCCCGTCGTCGGTGCGCGGGATCATGATGGCGCTGTCACCGGGTAGGAAACGCCGGTCCACCACCACGTGCGCCCCCTGGCTGGGCGAGAGCATCGGTTTGGCCGCCGGGTCCTCCATGCGGCGGATGTCGTCCACCCAGACCCCGGTCGCGTTCACCACGGCGCGGGCACGGACCTCGTGTTCCTGGCCGGTTTCCAGGTCGCGGAAACGGGCACCCACGACCCGCCCGTCCTCCTTGAGCAGGCCCACGACCGGCGCGTAGTTCAGCGCCACGCCGCCGTGATCCTCCAGCGTCCGCAGCAGCGTGATGGCGAGGCGGGCGTCGTCGAACTGGCCGTCGAAGTACAGGATGCCGCCCATCAACCCTTCCGGCTGGAGGGTGGGGGTGCGCTCCAGCGCCGCCTCCCGGCTGAGGTACTTGCTGCTGCCCAGGTTCAGTTTGCCGGCCAGGATGTCGTACAGCTTCAGGCCGATGCCGTAGAACGGCCCCGCCCACCACTCGTAGGCGGGCACCACGAAGCCCAGGTCGCGGACGAGGTGCGGGGCATTCTTGCGCAGCAGCCCGCGCTCGTGCAGCGCCTCGCGCACCAGCGACACGTTGCCCTGGGCCAGATACCGCACGCCGCCGTGCACGAGCTTGGTGCTGCGGCTGCTGGTGCCCTTGGCGTAGTCGTGGCCTTCCAGCAGCAGGGTGCGGTGGCCGCGCGTGGCCGCCTCCACGGCGGTCCCCAGCCCCGACGCACCCCCCCCGATCACGAGAACGTCCCAGGGTTCGGGCGAGGTGGCGGCGGCCAGACGGGAGGAGCGGGGGTCTTGAGGCATGGGTGATCCTTTCGGGAAAGAGGGGAGGGGAGAAGACAGCGCTCTGAACAGATGTTCGCACATCCTGAACGAATGTTCAGCAGTGGGGCACACGGTTGGCTCGGGCCTTGCCCCTGGGAGGCAGAGCAGACGCGCCCGGAAGCAGGGGTCTCCGGGCGCGTCTGCGGGGCGGGGAAGCAGGCTAGGCCTGCGCCTCCTCGGCCTCCTCCCAGGCGCGGCTGCGCTCGACGGCCCTGCGCCAGCGGGCCATCAGGCGCTCGCGCTCGGCCTCCGGCATCTGCGGCTCGAAGGTGCGGTCGACCTGCCACTGCTCGGTGATGGCCTCTGGCCCGGCCCAGTAGCCCACCGCCAGCCCGGCCAGGTAGGCGGCCCCCAGCGCGGTCGTCTCGGTGACCTTGGGGCGCACGACCGGCACGCCCAGGATGTCGGCCTGGAACTGCATCATCAGGTTGTTGTTGCTCGCGCCGCCGTCCACGCGCAGTTCGGTCAGGGGTGCGCCGCTGTCCTGCTGCATGGCGGTCAGCAGCTCGGCCGACTGGTAGGCGATGGCTTCCAGCGCCGCGCGGGCGATGTGCGCGCTGGTGGTGCCGCGCGTCAGGCCGACGATGGTGCCGCGCGCGTAGCTGTCCCAGTACGGTGCCCCCAGCCCCACGAAGGCGGGCACCAGAAATACCCCTTCCGACGAGTCCACGCTGGTTGCCAGCGCCTCCACCTCACTGCTGGAGCGGATGATGCCCAGGCCGTCGCGCAGCCACTGCACCACCGCGCCCGCCACGAACACGCTGCCTTCCAGGGCGTAGGTGCGCTGGCCCTGAAGCTGCCACGCGACGGTCGTCAGCAGCTTGTTGCCGCTGGGCACCGCCTCGCCTGCCGTGTTCATCAGCATGAAGCAGCCGGTGCCGTAGGTGTTTTTCGCCATGCCGCGTTCCAGGCAGGCCTGCCCGAAGGTGGCCGCCTGCTGGTCCCCCGCGATCCCCGCGATGGGAATGCGGCTGCCCAGGAGGCCTTCCGCCGTCTCGCCGTAGACCTCGCTGCTGTTGCGGACCTCGGGCAGCAGGGCGCGCGGCACGCCCAGGATCTGGAGCAGTTCGTCGTCCCAGTCGCCGGTGTGGATGTTGTAGAGCAGGGTGCGGCTGGCGTTGGTCGCGTCGGTGATGTGCAGTTCGCCCCCGGTCAGGTTGTAGACCAGCCACGAGTCGATGGTCCCGAAGGCCAGCTCGCCCTTTTCGGCCCGCTCCCGCGCGCCCTCCACGTTGTCGAGCAGCCAGCGCACCTTGGTGCCGCTGAAGTAGGCGTCGATGATCAGGCCGGTCTTCTGCTGAAAGGTGGCCTCCAGGCCCTGCGCCCGCAGGCTGTCGCAGAAGCCCGCGGTGCGGCGGTCCTGCCAGACGATCGCGTGGTGAATCGGCTGGCCCGTCTGCCGGTCCCAGACCACCACCGTCTCGCGCTGGTTGGTGATGCCGATGGCGGCGATGTCGCCCGCCCGCAGGCCCGCGCGGGTGATGGCTTCCTGCGCCACCCCGCTCTGGGTGCTCCAGATTTCGCTGGCGTCATGTTCCACCCAGCCGGGCCGCGGAAAGTACTGCCGGAACTCCTTCTGGGCCACGGAGCGGATGTTGCCGCCCTGATCGAACACGATGGCCCGGCTGCTGGTAGTGCCCTGGTCGAGGGCGAGGATGTACTGGGTCATGCTTTCTCCTTCGGGGGGGGCGTGGGCCGTCAGACCGTTTGACGGTGAGACGCCTGGACCCATTTCAGCGCTGCTGTTCCAGGTTGAAGGCCGGGTCCACGCCCTGCTCACCCTGGGCGGCTTCCCCGGCGCGGGCCAGAGGCCGGCCGATGAAGAGGTCGTAGATGAAGGCCCCCACGATGGCCCCCACGATGGGGCCGACCACGGGCACGATCCAGATCCCGCTGCCGTCGGTCAGGCCGTTGTTCTTGAAGCCCGCCACCACGCTGAAGAGGCGCGGCCCCAGGTCACGCGCCGGGTTGATGGCGTAGCCGTGCATGCCGCCGAAGCTCATGCCGATCGCCATCACGACAAAGGCGACCGCCAGACCGCCCCAGGCGGCCCCCGCCGCGTTGTTCAGCTTGTCCCCGATGGCGAGGATCAGGCCCATCAGCAGCGCGGTGCCCACCACCTGATCGATGAAGCCGGGCCAGAAGCCGGGCACCGCCGGAAAGGTGCTGAAGACTCCGGCGGTGCGGGAGAGTTCGGGGTCGAAGCCCAGCCATTTGGCGTGGTACACGGCGAACACGATAGCCGCGCCCAGAAACGCGCCGATAAACTGCGCGACGATGTAGGGCAGCACCTTGGCCCAGGGAAAGCGCCCGGTGGCCGCCAGCGCGATGGTCACGGCCGGGTTGAGGTGCGCGCCGCTGATGGTGCCCGCGATAAAAATGCCCATCAGCACCGCGAAGCCCCACCCCAGTGTGATGTTGGTGTAGCCGCCGTTGACGACCTGGCCCGCAATCGGCGGGTTGGTGCTGGCAAAGATGACCACCATCGCCACCACGCCTACTCCAAAGAGAATCAGCACCATGGTGCCCAGCAATTCCGCCATGAACTCCTGACCGACACTGAATTTCATACTCCCCCTTCCGGTCGCCCCGGTCGTGGCCGCGCAGGACAGGTCCCGTGACCCCTCCGCACACCAGCCCGTCGGCACCGCTCTGCACCGAATTGTCGGTGCGCCTATCTTCGGAAGCCGGTGAACAATTGTCAAGGGGGAGCGAACAGATGTTCAGACTCCGGGTGGGGTCGTCCGCCGTATGCTGAGTGCCGTGACCGATGCCGTAACCGACGATCAGGCCGCGCAGGCCGTTCAGGTGGCCCGCCTGTACTACCACCAGGGCCTGACCACCGACGCCATCGCGCGGGAACTGAACCTGTCGCGGCCCAAGGTCAGCCGCCTGCTGACGCTCGCGCGGCGTACTGGCCTGGTCGAGATTCGGATTCACGACCCCCAGGCCCATCCCCAGAGTCTGGAGGCGCGCTTGCAGGCGCGCTATCCCTTCCTGCGCGCCCACGTCGTGAGCGTGCCGGCGGGCAGCCCCGAGGACGCCTGGCTGGAGCGGGTGGCGATTGCCACCGCCAGCCTGCTGGGCAGTGTGCTGCGGCCAGGCCAGACGGTCGGCCTGGCCTGGGGCAACACCCTCGACGCCGTGTCGCGTGCCCTCCAGCCCCGGCGCATCAGCAACCTGGACTTCGTGCAGCTCAACGGCAGCGCCAGCGCGCTGGACTTCATGAGCGGCTTCGTGACCGATACCATCACCCGCTTTGCCCGCAACTACGCGGGCCGAGCGCACCTGTTTCCCGTCCCCACCTTTTTCGACGACCCGGCCACCAAGCGGGCGATGTGGCGCGAGCGCAGCGTGAGGCACGTGCTGGACCTGCAAGCCCGCGCCGACGTGCTGCTGTACTCGGTCGGCAGCCGGGAGGCGCACCACCCCAGCCACGTGTACGTCTCGGGCGCGCTCGACCCGGCCGACCTGGCCCAGCTCGACGCCGAGGGCGTGGTGGGCGACATCGCCACCGTGTTCTACCGGGCCGACGGCAGCTACGGTGCGATTCCGCTCAACGAGCGCGCCAGCGGTCCTCCCCTCAGCCTGATGCAGCAGGCCCCGCACGCGATCTGCGTCGCCAGCGGGCGGGGCAAGGTCGCGGCCCTGCGTGCCGCCCTGGCCGGCCGCCTGATGAACACCCTCATCACCGACGAGATGACCGCCCGCGCCCTCCTGCTGCCCGGCGGGCCGGACGCGGAGGAGTAGGTTCCTACGCCACCGGAAGCGTGAAGGTGAAGGTCGCGCCCTCGCTGGGGCGGCCCTCGGCCCAGACGCGCCCGCCGTGCCGGGCCACGATGCGCTGGACACTGGCGAGGCCGACCCCCTCGCCCTCGAAATCCTCGGGGCGGTGCAGGCGCTTGAAAATCTCGAAGAGGCGCTCGTGCTGCGCCGGCTCGAAGCCCACCCCGTTGTCGCGGACGTGAATGCGGTGTTCGTGTCCGGCCGTTTCGCCCCAGACCTCAAGGACCGCCGTGTCGCGGGTGCGCGAGTACTTCACGGCGTTGCCCAGCAGGTTCTGGACCACCTGCCGCAGCAGGGTCACGTCGCCCCGCACGACCGGGAGCGGCCCCACCCGCCAGTCGATCTGCCGCTCGCCCGTCTCGGAGGCCAGCTCGGCCCGGACCGCCTCCACCAGAGCGTTCAGGGACACGTCGGTCTTCTGGAGTTCCCCGGTGCCCAGGCGGGCAAAGGTCAGGAGGCTCTCGATCAGGGTGTTCATTCGCGCGGCGCTCTGCTCGATCACGTCCACGTAGCGCAGGGCGCGGGCGTCTTCTGGGACCACCCGGCGCAGCATTCCCGCGAAGCTGCCCATGTGGCGCACCGGGGCGCGCAGGTCGTGCGAGACGGTGGAGGCGAAGGCTTCGAGGTCGTGGTTGGCCTGTTCCAGTTGCCGCTGCTGGGCCGCCAGTGCCCGCTGGCCCTCGGCCCGCTCCAGCGCCAGCCCCAGGCTCTGCGTCACCGTTTCGAGAATGACCCGCTCGGTCCGGGTCCAGGGCCGCGCCCCGCCTGCCTCCTGCCGGAACAGCGCGACCACCAGTACGCCGCGCGGCGCGCCCCCGACCCGCACGGGCAGGGCCGCCCTGGCAGCGATATGCGGAAGCGTGTCCAGCCCCGGCTCCTCCCCGGCGGTCTGGTACAGCGGCTCCCCACTCTGCCAGGGGACAGCGAGGTGGGGGGTGTCGGCGGGCAGACCGGCCTCCACCTCGGCCTGCCACGCGGCGCTCCCCAGCTCACCCACCTGCGCCCGGACGTGCCAGCTGTCCTCCTCGGGTTCGCTGTAGAGCGCGTATCCGGCGGGCAGGCGGGCCAGCAGGATTTCCTGGGCGCGGCGCACCAACCGCTGGGGGTCGCTGTGCAGACCCAGGTCGCGGCCCAGTTCCGCAAAGGCTTCCAGGGCGCTGGTGCGGGCGGCCAGCTCATCCTTTTGCACGCTCAGCATCTGGGCCAGTTCCACCCGCTCCGCCGCGAGGCTCAGGGCGCGCCCCACCGCGCGGAACACGGCCCGGTCGCGCTCGTTCCAGCGCGTCTTCTCGCGCAGGCCCGCCGCGAGCTGCCCCACGGTGTGGCCCTGCACCGTCACGGGATAGATGCCGATGGCCCCGTATTCCGGTGTATGGGGGGCCAGCGCATGATCGGACGAACGCCAGTCCTCCACGAACAGCGGCTGCTGGGTGGTGGCGGGCTGGGCAAACAGCGGCAGCTCGGCCGGGAAGCCCTCCTGTGCCGCCGCCAGGGTGCCGGGGGTCATGTCGCCCGCCCAGGGTCCCTGCTTCCAGAGGTCGCCCGCGCGTTCGTAATATCCGGTGCTGCCCTCACCCAGGGCGTGTTGCAGCACGCTCGCCGCCGCCCGCGTCAGCACGCCGCGCTCCGTCTCCTGCCCCACCAGCTCGGTAAAGTTGGCAAAGGCCTGGAGGGCCGCCGTCTCGGCCGCCAGCTCCTCGTTGCGCCGCAGCAGGTCGCGGGTGCGCGTCTCCACCCGCTGTTCCAGGCGGTGCCGCAGCTCCCGCAGTTCGGACACGTCCACGCCCGTCACCACGGCGAGGTCGGGGTCGCCCCGCTCGTCGCGGATGAGCGCCGAGGAATACTGCACGAAGCTGCGGGTGCCATCCACGCGCTGCATCTCGATTTCCTCGTTCTCGACGCACTCGCCGGTGAGGACCGTGCGTGCCAGCGGCCATTCGTGGCCCTGGTAGCGCCGTCCGTCCGGGTGAAAGCCCAGATACTCGCTGTACTCGCCGATGCCCTGGCTGGCGACGAACGGCACCCCCAGAATCCGCTCGATCGCCCGGTTCCCCGTGATGATGCGGCCCTCCGGCAGTTCCGCGATCCACACGGCGGCGGGAAGCTGGTCGAGGATGGCCGAGAGCCGCGCCCGTTCCTGCCCCAGCTCGGCCAGCGCCCGCGCGCTCGTCTCGGCCGCCTGAAGTCGGTCCAGCGTCTGGGCAAGCTGGGCGGCCAGGAGCCGCACAAAGCCCCGTTCCGCCGCGCCCAGGGGCCACCCACCGCCGAAGCGCAGGGTCAACACGCCATACGCCTGCTCTCCCAGGCCCAGGGGCACGGCCGCGAGCGTCAGCGTTCCCAGGGGCAGAAACAGGCCGTCCGGCTGCGCCAGCACCCCGGCGAGCGGGGGAGCCTGGGCGGGCCACTCCCCGTCTCCCACACTCTGCCAGGGAACCAGCCCATCCTCCTCCTGCCGCCACACGGTTCCGCCGCTGGCCCCCAGCGCGGCCTCGCTCAGCCGCAGCACCGCCTGCACCGCGTCCTGCGCGCAGCCTGCCGAGGCGAGGGTCAACGTCATCTCCAGCAGTGCCCCGCGGCGGGCCTCGGTCAGCTTGCTCTCCCGGACGTTCCGAAAATGAACGGCGAGGCCGTCTCCCTGCGGAAAGGCCCACACCTCTGCCCACAGCGCCAGGGCCGGGGACGACAGCTCGAACTGCTGCCCCTGCCGTGTCTGCATCACCCGGCGGAACTCGCTTTCCAGGTCAGGGTCGAGCGCCCCCGGCCGCATACCCGGAAAACAGGACCAGAGGACCCGTCCCAGCAGGTCCTCCGGCGGCCGGCCCACCAGTGCGGCGGCCGGTGGATTGACATAGGTGTAGCGCCACTGGCCGTCCACCACGAACAGCGGGTCGAGCAGACCGTCAAGGAGGGTCTGGGCACCGGGCTGGAAAGAGAGGGAAAGATCGGGGTTCACGTTGTGCCTTCGCAAGATGGTACGCGGCGGACGGAGTGAACGACCGGTCAGCTTGTCCAGATAAATAGAATGTTAAGAGCACCCTGACCGGTGCTGCCGGAAAGAGAAGCCAGCACCGGTCAGGTGAACCGGCTGCTCAGTCGCGCTGACTTCTGCGCCAGAGGGCCGCCGCCAGCCCTGCCCCGATCAGGCCCGCCCCCAGCCATTTGCGGTGGTTGGCGGCCTCGGTGTACAGGCTCACCGACTGCACCATGCCGGGATAATCGCCGCGCTCCTCCAGCCGCTCGGAGGCGTGGTAGAGGATGCTGCGGCCCGGCGGCAGCGGTGGCTTGTCGCTGTGGGTGCGCGGAATCGCCACCGCCGCCAGCGCCTGCTCGGTGGCGTGCGGCGCGAATTCGCCCGAGGCCGCGATGCCCTTGCCCCCGCCGCCCACATACGTTTCGCGGGTAGGCGTGGTGGCCGCGTGCAGGACAGCCCGCGCCACCGTTTCCGGGGCGTAGACCGGCGGCACATGCTGCGGTTCGGCGTCCAGGTAGTTGCGGGCGTTGAGCGGAAAGGGGGTGTCGATGGGGCCGGGTTTGATCAGCGTGACCGCGACCGGCACGCCGTCATGGTCCAGCTCCATCCGCAGGCCGTCGGTGAAGCCCTTGACGGCATGTTTGGAGGCCGAATACAGAGCTTGCAGCGGAATGGTCTGCTCGGAGGTCACGCTGCCCATGTTGATCAGCGCCCCACCCCGCTCGCGCAGGCCCCGCACCGCCGCCCGCGAGCCGTACACCACGCCCCAGAAATTGATGTCGAAGAGGCGGCGCATGTCCTCGACCGAGAGGTCCATCAGCTCGCCGTACATGCCGACGCCCGCGTTGTTCACCCAGGTGTCGAAGCCGCCGTAGGTGGCCCGCGCCAGTTCCGCGATGCGCTCCACGTCTTCCTCGCGGCTCACGTCGGCCACGGCAAAGACCGCCTGCCCGCCGCCGTCCACGATCTCCTGCGTGAGCTGCCGCAGGGCCTGCTCGCTGCGTGCTGCCAGCACCAGCCGCACGCCCTGCCGGGCCGCCATCCGCGCAGTCGACAGGCCTATGCCGCTCGACGCGCCCGTCAGCACCATCACCTGCTCGTTCAGGGGTTTGAGTTTGACCATGTCTGCCTCCTGGCCGGAGTGTCGCGGCCCGCGCGGGTAGGTTTGTTTCGATTCAGCTAAAGCCCTGCGCCCCTCAACGCTTCCTCAAGGCCGTGGTCAGACCAACTTGCGCCCCTGTGCGAGAAGCGACCCGGTGGAGCAAGCAGGAAAAAAGACGTGACGGGGCGAAGTTGAATGACCCTCTGGGGTTTTTCAGAGGGTTGGGAAGCGGGGCCGTGCCGTCTCAGCCCATATGAAGTTGGTCGGTGAAGCCTTGTTCCGGTTCGGCCACCGAAGAACGCTCCCGCGGAACCTCTTCGCCCTCACCCGTCAAAAAGTCGGCCCCGACCATGTAAGTCAGGGCCGAGCTGAGCCTGCTGGCCTCAGCTCTCGGCTGTGCCGCTGCGTGTCCGGTGGGCCGCCTGGCCGCCCTTGCGTCCGGCCTCGCGCGCTTCCTCGGACGTGAACTGGTGGGCGTTGCCGCTGCGGTGGGCTGCCCGCCCCCCCTGGCTGGCGATCTCGCGCTGACGAACCGGGTCCATCGCGGCAAAGCCTCTTCTGCGGCTGGTGTCTCTCTGTTCTCCCGTCATCCTTGGCCTCCCGTTTCTCTCAGCCACCTGAATCGCACTCCCCTGGACGGGTGGTCTGGTACCCCAGATTCTGCGGCCCAGCTCGACCGTTCTTTCTGGTGAAACCGTGAATGCCCTGGGGCGCAGTCTGGGTTTCCTCCCAGAGTGCGATGAAGGTTCCTTCATAAAGGCCCGGGGATGAGGCGGAGGAGGTCCCGAGCAGACTGCAACCCCCGCAAGTCCGGCTCAATGCTGCCCGAATTCGTCGGCCGTTCTGGTGGGGGAGGGAAGAGCCGCCCCACGCAAGCAACGACCCCGACGAGGCCCTGGAAGGTTCGCCGGGGTCGTTGCCTGGAGCTTCAGCGCGTCTGAATGTCCTGCGTGGCGTTGCCGCTGCTGCCCGCCGGAACGGTCGCCTGCGCGCTGCCGGTGTAGGTCTTGCCCGCGAGGTTGATGCTGGCCCGCAGTTCATAGGTGCCTGCCGGGAGGCCGCTGAGGACATACGGCGCGGCGCGCTGTCCACTCGCCAGGGTGCCGCTGAAGGTCTTGGCGGTGATCTGCTGCCCACCTTGCAGGGCCTGCACGGTCAGGGTGTAGGCCGACCCGCTGGGCGGCGGCGTGGTGCCCGTCATGTTGGCGGCCCGGTTCACGGCCCCCAGGACATTGAGCATGGCCCCGGCCCCGGTGTTCCTGGCCCCCTCCTTGAGCGCCTGGCGAATCTGGCTGGCGTTCAGGTCGGGGAAGGCGGCGCGCAGCAGGGCGGCCGTTCCGCTGACCTGCGGGGCGGCCTCGCTCGTGCCTGCGCGGAGGGTATAGCTGCCGTCCTGCACGCGCGCCAGCGTGAGGATGTCAAAGGGGCTGGTCGTGTAGCAGTTCGAGGTGCCGGTGCCTGCCTGACCGCCCGGTGCCACCAGGTCCAGCGCCTTTTGCCCCGGCAGGGGCCGCGCGCTGAAGCAGGACAGCACGTTGTCGTCCTTCGAGACGGCCCCCACTGCCAGCACGTTGGGGTCGCTGGCAGGGTAGTACAGGCCCTGGTTGGGCGTGTTGCCCGCGGCCGCCACCAGCACGATGTCGGCATTGGCCGCGTCCTGTACGGCGCGGGCCAGCGCGGGGTCAGCCTGGGCGGGCTGGCCGTTCTGGCCTGCGAAGCCCAGGCTCATGTTGATGACCTTGGCCCCCTGCTGGACCGCGTAGCGCAGGCCCGCCGTGAGGCTGGCGCTGGTGGCGCTGGAGGTGTTCGTGGCCGTGTCCGCCCCGAACACCTTCACGGGCAACACGGTGCCGCGCCAGGTGAGGCTGGCGATGCCGATCCCGTTGTTGGTGTTGGCGGCGATCAGGCCCGCCGAGCTGGTGCCGTGCCCCACGTCGCCCACGGTGACCTCGCTGGGGTTGGCGTCGGTGCCCTGACAGGTGTCACCCACCAGACGCGAGCAGAAGTCGAAGCCGGGCCGCAGCCGTCCGGCCAGCTCGGGGTGGCTGGTGTCCACGCCCGTGTCGAGCACGGCAGTCAGCACGCCCGACACCGGTTTGCCCAGCGCCTCCAGCCGGTTCCAGCCCCCCAGCGCGTCGATGCGCGTCAGGTAATCCTGATCGTAGGCCGTGCCGCGCACCACCACGCCGGGGCGGTTGCCGCCCGGAAAGCCGGGGTCGTTGGGCGTGGAGAGCGCCTCATACACGAAGTTGGGCTGGACATGCAGCCCGGCCTGCGCCAGCCGCCGGGCAAAGGCCTCGTCTGTCTCGCCCGCCGGGGTGGCAGCGATTTGCAGGTCGGTCCCCTCGACCGCCTGGAGCCGCACGCCGGAGAGGACCGACAGTGCCTGGCTGCCCAGGCCGTCCGTGGGCAGGGCTTCCACCAGCACCTCCCCGCGCACATGCGGGAGCTGCCACAGGGTTTCCAGACGGGCGGCATCCACCGACCCCTCACCCTGGCCGGGTGCCGTGAGCGCCAGCGACGTGTTCGCCCCGCTGGGCAGCAAGACGTTGCCGCGGATCGTGTAGGTGGACCCGCCGGAACCCGGCCCTCCGGGCGTTCCACAGCCGACCAGCAGGGCACCCAGCAGCATCAGACCCGCGTATTTTTTCATGCTTCCAGTGTGGGGGGCGGCCTCCCCTGGAGGGTCACTGCCGCGTGAAGCATTTGGTCATGCTGGCATCAGCCGCGCGTCAGGAAGGGGCCGGCGTGGGGCTGACCTCTACCCCGCCGCTCTCCCGGTCTGGCGTGGCTGGGGAGGCAGGGCGTCGCGGCCTCCCCAGTTCAGCGAGCCGACGGTCAGGGCCACGTCCACGGCACGCACGCTGAGTTCGGGACGGCCACCCTGGCCCTGGCCCGAGAGGCAGAACCAGCGGCCCAGCGGCAGCACGCCGCCGAAGGTATGGGTCATGCCGTCCGCGTCGTGGTCGGGGAGGGGCCCTGAGCTGTAGACCTGGCGCGTTCCCACAGCCGTCCGCACGCCCAGGGCAAAGGGGGGCGGGGAGATGCCCGGCGGCGGGGAGGCGTCCACCACGTCCAGCCGCGCCGTGAGCGACCAGTCTCCGGCGGGTGACTCGGGCAGGGTCAGGGTCAGCAGGGGGGCGGGTCCCTGGCGGCCCCGGCGCAGCACCTCCAGCCAGCCCGCGTCCAGCGCCACGCGGTAGCCGTTGGGGGTGAGGCACTCGCGGCGCGTCAGGCCCGGGGCCGTAGGCGGCGTCTCCACCAGCAGGGCGGGGGCGCTGCGGAACTCGGCGGCGGGGAGGGCCGGGAGCGCGGCGCGGGCCGCCGCCGCCAGGTCGGGCAGTCCGGCGCGTTCGGCGTACAGGTGGCTCAGACCGGGCTGCGTGGGCAGCAGCAGCGCTGCGAGCGTGCAGCGGACCGCGTGCCGCTCGGCGGCGGGCAGGGTGCTGGCGACCGCGCTCCGCAGCAGCTCGCTGGCAAAGGCGAGGGACGTTTCGGCGTCGTTGCTGCGGTGGTGCAGGTCCGGCAGCACCAGCGCCTCGCGGCTTCCGGCGGGCAGCAGCAGCCCGGCCTGGATGCCCGCCCGCAGCGTTTCGGGGGCCAGTTCTCCCAGCAGCGCCGCCGCGAGGTCGGGGGCAAAGCGGTCATGCAGCTGCGCCAGCCGGGCCAGCGCCTCCCGCACCTCGGGGCGCAGGTCGCCCAGGCCCGAGAGCAGGCTCTCGCGGACATGGGCGGGCAGACGCAGGTCGCCGCCCGGGCCGGTCAGGTCGCTGCCCTCCTGCATCAGCGCGCGGGCATAGAGGGGCCAGCCCTCCGAGCGCTGCACCAGGCGGGCCGCGCGGGTGTGGCGCGTGGCGGCGGCCTCTGGTGGTTCGTGCGCCTCCAGCGCGCGCATCACGCCGCGCACGCTTAGGGGCGGCAGCGTGACCGCGTGCTGGTGCGGGCCGCCCAGTGGCCCCAGCGCCCGGCGCAGGTCCGCGAAGTACTGCGCCGAGGTGGTGCTCAGCACCAGCACCAGCGGCCAGGGCAGGTCCAGCAGGAACTTCAGCACCGGCATCAGCCAGGGCGGCACCCGGCGCACGTCATGTACGGCGACCAGCAGCGGCACCCCCGCCTGCCCCAGCAGTTCCGTCAGCCGGATCAGCGCGGCGTCGGGGTCGCCGGGCAGCGCCTGGGCGCGCAGCTCGGGCGGCAGCAGCCCCAGGATGCGCTGCGCCAGCGCCGCCTGAAGCAGGGGCCGCTGCGACGATCCCTGCACATGCACCGCCTGCCAGGAGGTGTCCTGCACCACATCCGCCAGCAGTTGTCGCCGGGTGCCGCTGTGCCCCTGGAGCAGCACCAGTTGCGGTGTCTGCCTGCCCCGCTCCAGCACCTGCCGCAGCGCCGAGAGCTGCTCGGGCCATTCGAAGTGCAGCTCGCCCCCCTGTGGCCGGTCACGGGGCGGCTGGACAGGGTGCGGCTCGCTGGAGAGAGCGCTGGGCCGCTCTGCCGGGGGACTCGCCTCCGGCAGGCTGGGGCCGAGGTGCAGGCCCAGCAGTTCGGCGCGGGCGCGCACCTGGGCCGCCGCTTCCGGCTGGCCCTGCCCCTCGAAGCGCTGGCGGGCCGCGTCCAGCCGCTCCTCGATCTGGTCATGAATCACGCTGCGCTGCTGGTCCACCCACCCCTGAAAGGCGGTGGTCCCCAGGTCCTCCAGGCCGCTCAGCGCCGGTCCCCGCAGCGGTGAGAGCCAGGCGGCCAGCTCGCGCTCGTGCTGCGGCAGGGGCTGGCGTAGCCAGCCGTGCAGGTCGGTGGCGCAGTGCAGGGTCAGCATGGGCAGCCGTGCCGGGAAGGGAGAGACGCCCTGCCCGCGCAGCCGCGCGAGTTCGACCCGCAGGTTTCGCAGCGCGTCGGCCGTATCCCATAGCAGCCCGGCCAGATGCTCACGGTGATGCGCCCGGCCTTCCAGCACCAGGTACGCCAGCAGCGCTGCCGCCTTGCTGGATGTGGGTACCACCTGGCCCTCATGAGTGATATGGACATGTCCCAGCAGCTGGACGGTGAGCATGACCTCTCCCATGCCTGCGTGTATGCCTGGCGTTTCTGTTTGGATGACCCTGGAGGGAAGTGAGGTGCGGTGCTTTAACGTCGTGAGATAAGAATAGCAAAGCTGAAAGTCAAATGAGCCACGAACCCGCGTTTTCCGGGGCACCCTGCCCTAAAACGTTAACGAACGTTACAGCAGACCATTTTTCTCAGGTGTGGTGAGCAGACCAGGCTGGAACTGGGCGGCCAGGGCAAAAGCGCCCTCACCTCACCGGAGCCTCACGAAAGTGATGTTCTGGCCGCAGTTTTTGTCTCGAACTGAAAAGACGGCTGCAAAGGGAACTACCACCGCTCTCATGGAAAGCGGTGGAAAGAAGGATTTCTCCTTAGCTTTCTTAGTCGACGTTTTACCGACTGGGACATCATTCCTAGGTTCTCTTGCCCCTGCCTAGACCACCGCTGCTCACAGACCTTTAACAGGACTTGCATTTTTTAGCGTGACGTTAACGCCCCTCTCACTACTCTCTGTACAGCAACGGGGCACCCGGCTCCGCTGTGCGGCAGAACGCCCCATTCAGTGCAGGGAGGGAAAGAACATGACCTACAAGTGGATTCTCGGTGCGATGGTTCTTGCGGCAGTGGGGACGGCGGGCGCTCAGGGGGCTGCACCCGCGGCCCAGGCTTCCAGCATCTGCATTCCCATTCCCATCCTCGGCATCACCTGCCCCGACCCCACCCCCACGACCGGCGACTCGGTCAACATCGTGACCGGCGGCGGCAGCAGCAGCCTGACCGAGAACATCACGGTGTCCATTCCCTCTATCGTGGCGATGCACCTGCACGAGAAGAGCTGGAGCCTGAACCTGAGCGACCAGGCGTTCGTGGCGGCCAACTGCTACCGCGCCGGTGGGCACAACACCGACACGGGCCGCGACTACACCGACAACATCGCGGACTTCATGACCCACTCCGGCACGAGCTGGACGGGTGACGGCGTGAAGGACAGCAAGAACGCCTACTCGACCGTGGGCACCTTCACCTGGGCCAGCAGCTACAACGGCAACATGGTCGCCGCCCCCCGCTACCCCGGCATCGAGTACACCTCCGGCACCAGCAACCAGGTGTCCTGGAAGGGACCGATTGTCTGCTTCAACCGCAAGGTCGTGGAGAAGTTCGCCAACGGGGCCAACGGCTGGGAAGTGAACATCTCGGCCAGGAACGTCACCGCGGGCTTCCCGACCCTGGTGCTGGGTGACCGCGTGGCGAACACCGGCTACAAGAAGGTCGAAACGCTTTACAACGCGAGCAACAAGACCACCAAGAGCCTCACCTTCAACAACACCAACGTCACGGGCATGGGCATGACCACCGGCGGCTGGCTGGACGACTACATCCTGGAGGCCCTGGTCTTCGACGGCAACGAGACGTCCGGGACCAAGAGCGCCGACGTGGTCTTCCAGCTCACCGGGAAGTTCTGACCCCGGCGGGGGTGGGCCGGGCTGAACTCCGGCCCCGCCCATCCCCACCCTTCCCGCCTTCCCCGCAGGCGGCCTCAGTTGCGTAAATATCGGGAACGTGTCGCGGGGCGTGCCGCGTTCCCAACTCTTTTTTTTGTGGTGCCCCTTTAAGGTTCTCCCCAAACAGCCCGGCCCCAATAGCAGACTTCCGTTTCTGTCCGCACGCCCCGGCCCCCCGCTTCATTCGGTTTTTCTGGAGGACAACCCATGCTGCACGCCCCCTTCCGCCCTGGCCGCCGCCCGGCCCGCTTTGTGCTGGCGTCCGCGCTGCTCCTGTCCGGCCTGCTCGCTTCCCCGGCCCTGGCCGCGACCGGCGTGAGTGTGGACGTTTCGCGCGTGGAGCTGAGCGTGCAGCCCGGCGGCAGCGTGAACCACGCCGTGACCGTGAGCAACCCCGGCAACCGCAGCGACAGCGGCATGAAGGTCAGCGCCTACCTGCGCGACTTCGTGTTTCCGACCAGTGGCGCGGTGCAGTTCCTGAATGCGGGCAGCACCAAGAGCAGCCTGTCGAAGTGGTTCCAGTTCACGCCGCCCGAGTTCACGCTGGGGCCGGGGCAGAACCAGCAGGTGCGCTATACCCTCCAGGTGCCCGCCGGAACCCCTCCGGGCCTGTACTGGGGCGTTCTCTTCTTTAAAAGTGATACGGCTGGGGCCGCCGCGCCCGCCGTTTCCCAGGCAGCGCAAAGCGGCGTGACGGTGCAGTACAACATCGACGTGGGCCAGATCATCTACGTGCAGGTGGGCACGCCCACGCTGGACGCCGCGCTGAGCACTATCGGGGCAGAGTACGCGGGGGGGCGGCTCAACGTGAGCGCCAGCATCAAGAACACCGGCACCGCGCTGCTGCGGGCCGCCGGGCGGGCGCAGGTGATCGACGCCAGCGGGCAGGTCGTGGCGACGCTGCCCATTGAGGAAGGAGTGGCGCTGCCCGGCTACACCCGCGCCTTCAGCGGGCAGGCCCCCGCGGACCTCAAGGCGGGGCAGTATCAGGTGCTGCTGGCCCTGCAATACGCCAAGGGCAAGGTCTTTACCGGGCAGACCCGACTGGTGGTGAAGTGAACATGACCCGCTCTCTCTGGACCCTGGCCGCCCTGCTCGTGCTGCTGCCGCCCGCCGCCGCGCAACTCTCGCCGCCCGCCAGCACGACCCTCAGCACGGCCACGCCGCAGACGGCCCTGCTGCTCGACGGGCAGCGCCTCAGCCTGAACGTGGCCTTCCGGCCCGGCGACCCCAGCGGTCCTGCTTACCCGCCGCTGGGCGCTTTCTCGAAGACCAATCCCGCCTACTACGCCGTGCATGGAAATGCCGGGCCGCTGCGGCTCACGGTATCTACCGTCCTGAAAAGAGCCGCGCTGGTGCTGAGCGCGCAGTCGGTGCCGCCGCTGCGCGGTCCGACGCTCCCGACCGACCGGGTGGAGTACAGCGTGAACGGCGGCCCCTGGCAGCGCACCGGGGCCGTGCAGGTGGTGGCCCTGCTGCCCGCCAGCGGCCAGGCCACCTACGACATCACCCTGCGCCTGCGCCTGGAGGGCGACGAACCCGCCGGAGAGCGCGGGCTGGTGCTGAGCTGGACCGTGGAGCCGCAGTCCCTGGGGGCACAGTCCCTGGGGACACCGGCACAGGGGGCGCAGTGAGGTGTCTGTTCCTCCTGTCTCTGGCTCCAGGGCGTATGCCCCCGCTGCCCGCACGCTGCTGCTGACGGCGCTGCTGGCCGCTGGTCTCCCGGTCGGGGTTGTTCACTGGACGGGCGTTTGCTGGGGCGCGGCGCAGGCCCAGGCGAGCGCGCCGGGACCCCGCACCGCCGAGCCGGGCGAGTTCCTGGCGCTGCCCCTGCCCGTGCCACCCGGCTCCGCGACCTACGCGGTCAGCGCGGCCCTGCCCGCGGGCTGGGCGCTGCTCACGCAGGAGGCGACCGCCGAGAACGGAACGGCGGTCGTGGCGCTGCACCTCCCCGACGACGCGGCCGCCGGGCCACAGGCCCTCAGCTTCACGCTGCGGGGGCCGGAGGGCACAGCCCCCCTCACGCTGCCCCTCACGGTGAACGTCGCGGCGCACCCCGACTTCGTGCTGGTGCTGCCTCCCTCCGACCGCCTGCGGCCCGGCGAGGGGCGCAGCTATACCGGCTACGTCACCAACACCGGCAATACCCGCGACACCCTGCGCCTGCGAGTGGAGGGCAGCGCGACCGTCACGCCCGACCACCTCACCCTCGCGCCGGGCGAACGGGCCGAGGTGCAGATCCGCTACGCCCAGCAGAGTCAGGGCAATGCCGATACCGTCCGGCTGATCGGCGTCAGCAGCGTGGACCCCCACCTGGAGCGCGACAGCCTGCTGGTGCTGAGCATCGGCAGCAGCGTGGCGAACTTCAGCGGCCCGCAACTGGCCTGGAACGTCTCGCTGGCCCCCCAGATCGCCTGGAATACGGCCCTGAAGGCCAGGGAGACAGGCAGCGGACCGGTCCCCACCCTGCCCGGCCTGCCCGGCAGCGGCGACACCCCGGGCACCGCCACGCCTGCCCCGCTGGACCAGAACGCGGCGGCCTGGGCCTGGGGCGGGGCCTTCAGCGCCTCGCTGGCGGGCGACCTCAGCGACTACGCGCGCGGCCTGCTGAGCTATACGGTGGCCCGCCAGGAGGACGGCCAGCTCGTGGACAGTGGCCTGGCGCAAGTGAACTGGGGCAACCTGACCGTCACAGGCCGCAGCAGCGACCTCTTCCGGCGGCTGGGCCTGGAGGCCGAATACGAGCGCGGGGCCTACACCTACGGCGTGGGCCTCTACCGTGACGCGCGCGCCGAGGGAGGCGGGGCCTTCAGTGTCGCGGGGCATCTGCGGCACACGTCCGGCGTCTATCTGACGGCCTCGCACACCTTCGGCGTGGCGGGGGGCAGCGCGCTGGGGGTGGGCTGGACCCGGCGGCTGGGGGCCTTCACGCCCAGCGTGGAGGTGGAGGCCCTGACGTCCGGCGGGCGCTGGGGCCTGGGGCTGCGCGAGCGCCTCGACTACGAGAACCGCGTGCTGCTGGCCCAGCAGACCTACCGCTACGACAGCCTGAACCGCTCGCAGCAGCTCGACGTCCGCGTGACTTCGCGCCAGCTCGCGCCCTTCAGCGTCAGCGGCGGCCTGAGCGTGAGCAGCACCGGCGGCGCGTGGCGCTACGCCCTCACGGGCACCGCCACCTACCGCCCCGACAGCACCTTCGGCGTAACCTTGCAGGCCAGCTACGGCAGCGACCTCTTCGCCGCGCAGCTCTCGGCGCTCAAGGAATGGCGCTGGGGAGCCGCCGACGTCTTTGTGGACGGCCAACTGGACTACCAGGGCGGCAGGGCAGGCGGCAGCGTGCAGGCCACCGGGGTGATTCCGGCGGGGGCCGGGCTGGTGCTGGTCAAGGGCATGCTGGGCTACCGGGACGGCCTGCTGTACGGCGCGGGGGCGGGCTACACCCGCGGGGCCTTCAGTGTGGCGGGCGGCCTCCAGGGCAGCCCCGAAAAGACGCGCCTGACCCTCAGTGCGGCCTACCAACCGCTGCACGGCCTGACCGCCACCGCCGATTACGTCCTGATCCAGCCCGGAGCAGGGCAGACGGGGGCCGTGCAGACGGGTTCAGTGCCGGCCGAGCGGCAGCAGAACGTGTATGGCAGCGTGGGCTACAGCCAGGGCCGCTGGGCCGCGTCCGTGCTGGCGGGCTACAGCGTGACGGGCAGTCAGGCCCCGGCCTTCACCTACGGGGCGCGCGTCACCGGACAGGTGCTGCCCACGCTCCAGCTCACCGCCCAGGCCGAGCGCACGGCAGGCAGCACCCGCCTCGCGCTGCGGGGCACCTTTACCCCGTCGGGGGCCTTCAGGACGCCGGACGGCATCGTGAACCTGTTCGGCGGGCGCAACGCGGGCACGCTGCGGCTGCTGGCCTTCCTGGACCGCAACAAGAATGGCGTGCAGGACGCGGGCGAGCCGGGAGCCGCCACCCGCTTTCTGGTCGGCGGCCAGGACGTGTCCACGAACGCGGCGGGCGAGGGCAGTGTGCTGCTCGCGCCGGGGGCCTACAACGTGGAGCTGGGCGGCGAGGTGCTGGCGCAGTACCTGATTCCCAACCTGCCCGCGGTGACGGTGCCGCTGCGCCAGACCGTCACCGTGAAGGTGCCCGTGCGCGAGGTGGGCAGCGTGCAGGGCCAGCTTACCGACGACGCCGGGCGGCCCGTGGCAGCCACCCCGGTGCAGGTGACGGGGCCGGAGGGTACGGCCAGCGCCCTCACCGATATGGGCGGGTACTACCGCATCGGCGGGCTGGACTTCGGCACGTACACCCTCAGTGTACAGGCCGACCCCGCGCTGTACCGCGCGCCGGGAGCGGTGCAGGTCACGGTGGACGCCGCCCACACGCTCCCCACCCAGGACCTGAAGCTGGCGAGCGCGGCCACCTTCACCGAGCTGAAGGCCAGCGACCTCCACCTCGAGGTCACGCTGCCGCAGGAGGCCCTGCCGCCGGGCGCGGCCCTGCCGGTGCGGGTCACGGTCACGCCGCGCGCCGATGCCGTGCGCCTGGAGGGGCTGGGCGACCCCGTGCCCCTGACGAGCACCGACGGCCAGGTCTGGACTGCCAGCGTGACCCTCCCGGCGGCCCAGCAGACCACCGAGCTTCAGGTGGTGGCCCAGCGCGGCACCGAGAGCGGCAGCGAACGCGCCCTGCTGCTGATTGACCCGGCCCTGCCCGCCGCCTCCCTGCAAGTCGCCCCCTACAACGCCCTGCCCGGCCAGATGATGACCCTGCGAACCGTCCTGTACGTGCCCGGCACCCGCCTGGAGGTGCGTGACGAGACGGGGAAGCTCACGCCCCTTCAGCCCGTGGCTCCCCAGGCGGCAGACTCCCAGACCGCCGAGCCACAGGCAGCCACCTCACAGGCGGCGGCCCCCCCCGCCAGCGGTCCCCGCGAGTACACCGCGCCCTTTACCGCGAGTCCCGCCCCCGGCCGCCACACCCTGACCCTGCTGGTCGACGGCCAGCCCCGCGCCGAGGCCGAGTACCTGGTGCTGGGCCGCCCGTAGTGGGGCCAGCGGGGAGAGGTCGGGTGGTCGGCTTCCGGGGAACACGAGCTTTTTGCTCCTCTGCAAGCAGCTCTGCGAGTCCCCTTGCGGGGGAGACTGGGACTGGTACAGCTCTGCAGGAGAGGAGGGGACGGGCCTGCTCTCCCAGCGCACGCTGCCTGTAATGGGGACCCTTTTAAAACACGCTCTCAGGTTTGGGACAGGTGTTTGACGGCAACGCTATTTGACACGCAGGGATTCATTTCGGCCATCAAGGCCCACTGTGGCGGCGAGGTGGCGCAGGCGACCAGCCCCGGCACGAGTACCTTGTCACGGGTGGAAAATGGCAAGGAACTCGCGCTCGGCAGCTGCATGACTGGCGGGGGCGCGGCCCGGAGGAATTGCTGCTGCACACCGTGGAGGTGAGCGCTCACCCAGCGGATACGGAACTGCGGCGTGTGCATTGTACCGTTTCCCCTGCATAGCCCCCTTGCTGCCATTTTCCTTGCAGCCGGAGTGGGGCGAGAAACGGGAGCCACATCATCCCTAGGCCCTAAGTTTCGCCAGGCGAAACCTGAGTGCTGTCAAGCACGCTTACGTTTGAAAAGCTCTATCAGTTTTTTCTATCAGAGTCGAAGGAAGCGCCGTGCGTGTTTATCAAGCAACATGTCTAGTCCGGTGCGTTGTTTCGCCCAGTGAAACAGGTACAAATGAAGTGTCTGCTCAATGTCATCCACCCAGTTCCATTGGGTAGTCCACATGTGGCTCATTCCACATGTGCCGAGGAGGTTATGCATGAAGGTACGTTTCTTTTTCGGCTCCCTTACTCTGACCGCACTGTTGGCTGCCTGTGGACAACAAGGCACAGTGCAAAGTCCCAGCGGTTCACTTCCGACGGGCAATGCGCCTGGCGTCAACCGTGCCCAGCAAACCGCTCGCCTGTTGGGCACCAACAACCCCAACGCGATTCCCGGACAGTACATCGTGGTATTCAGCGACGGTGCCGCCCCCACCAACCTGGGTGCGCAGGACGCGGGCGGCCTGGTCCGTACCCTGGGCCTCGATCCCCAGGGCATCACCGTCCAGCACATCTACACCCAGGCCCTCAACGGCTTTGCCGCCAAACTGAGTGCCCAGAACCTCGCCAAGCTCCAGGCCGACAAGCGCGTCAAGTACATCGAGCAGGACGGCGTCGTGCATGCCACCGCCACCCAGTCGAACGCCACCTGGGGCCTGGACCGGATCGACCAGCGTGACCTGCCGCTGAACGGCAGCTACACCTATGCCAATACCGGCGCGGGTGTGACGGCCTACATCATCGACACGGGCATCAACATCAACCACACCGACTTCGGCGGCCGGGCGGTTTGGGGCACCAACGCCAGCGGCGACGGCCAGGACCGCGACTGCAACGGCCACGGCACTCACGTCGCTGGCACCATCGGCAGCAACACCTGGGGCGTGGCCAAGGGCACGGACCTGGTTGCCGTCAAGGTGCTGAAGTGCGACGGCTTCGGCGACAACTCGGACGTGATCGCGGGCATCAACTGGGCCGTCAACAACAAGAGGGGCCCGGCCGTAGCGAACATGAGTCTGGGTGGTGGGACCAGCCAGGCGGTCGATGACGCCGTGAACAATGCTGCCAGCAAGAACCTGATCATGGTCGTCGCCGCTGGCAACGAGGATCAGGACGCCTGCAACGTCAGTCCTGCACGTGCCCGCAATGCGATCACAGTCGGTGCCACCATGAAGACTGATCGCCGCCCCGACCGGACCGATTGGGGTTACACCAAGGCGGGCACCCCCCTGGGCAGCAACTACGGGACCTGCGTCGATCTGTTCGCTCCGGGTGACAAAATCACCAGCACCTGGATTGGCAGCAACACGGCCACCAACACCATCAGCGGCACCAGCATGGCGTCGCCCCATGTGGCGGGTGCCGCGGCCCTGATCCTCCAGAGCAACCCCAGCTCCACCACCGCTCAGGTCACCAGCGCCATCATCGACAACACCAGCAGCGGCAAGCTCAGCAACATCGGCACCGGAAGCCCCAACCTCCTGCTGTACACCGGTACCGGCGGCACGAATCCCAACCCCAACCCTAATCCCAACCCCCAGCCCGGCAATACCTACACCGGCCTGGGCACGCAAGGCACCAGCAGCTTCCAGCCCGGCAACCCCGGCTACTTCAATTACGCGGGCGGCACCATCAAGGGCAAGCTGACCGGCCCCAACGGCACCGACTTCGACCTCTACCTCCAGCAGTGGAACGGCTTCGGCTGGCAGGACGTGGCGGCCAGTGAAAGCCCCACCAACAGCGAGAGCATCACCTACAACGCCGCCAGCGGCTACTACCGCTGGGAGATCTACGCCTACTCCGGCTCCGGCCAATACACCCTGGTAGAGAACAAGTAACCCGCAAGGACATCTTTTCTCAAGCCAACGAGAGGCGGGCCGCATTGGAACTGTGCGGCCCGCCTTGCTCCACTGTGACTGAGGGAGCTGGTCTTTCGGACAGAAGAAGGGCCTCTTGAGGCAAATTGCCGAAAGCTTGCTGTCTTCTGGCAAATCCTTCAGCGCGGGTGGTGATAAGGGGGCGGCAAGCAGTGAAATTTCCCCGAGTTTCAGACGACACTGAAGCCGTACGCCGTCCTACGCCATGAAGAGGGAACTCTTGAACTTAGGGCTGAAGTATTGAAAGCATAGGCATACTTTGCAAGATCTGGAGGAAAAACTCTGGATCGCCCGACCACTCACGTTCATAGCCAAACCCCTGGGAGATTTTCCGTGCAGCTATGTTCAATGCATCAAGTTCTGTTTTGTACTCGGGCCATGGAATATCCGGCGCGGCAACGCAGACCATGCCGAGTGCCGCGACCAGGCTACCATTGGCACGAAAGACAGGGGCCGCAAACTGCAATGTGCCCTTCTCAGCGGGAAACGGCCCGGCGAGCCATGTTTTCCTCGCCACACTGTCCAGTGTTTCTATCAGCGGCATGGTGCGGGATGGCATTGCACCCTCGACCGTTCCTGTTCCGGACCGGAACACTGCCTGGCGAACGTCTCGCGGTGCAAATGCCAGCAGAATTCGCGCGGAGGGATCCGCGAGCAGTGGAACTCTCAGCCCCGGATGCACCGCTTCCTTTTGGTCTCTCGCCGCGGGAAGGACCTCGACATACACGCACTCGTCCCCGTCAAGCACAGCCCAGGAGATGGTGTGTGCCACTTGTCCGCGTAAGCGCTCCAGATGAGGCAGCGCCGTATTCCGGGGAGGTGCATGGTGTTGCGCATATGTGCCCAGTGTGAGCGCACCCATCCCCAGACGATAGAGATCACCGTCGCGCTGGAGGAACTCGTACTTTTCGAGCACACGAAGAACGCGCAGGCAACTGGCCTTGGGCAGCCCACTTGCCCGGGCCAGCTGGGTGAGGGTCCAAGTGGGCTGCTTGGGTGTGAAGAACTTCAGCAGAACCAGCGGACGCTCTTGCGTCGGGATATCGACGGCTTCACGAGTCGGAGACGGAGCGTCTTCTGGGATCACACACGGCTATGGTACTCCACAGGAGATTGTCAGTGTGACATACTTGACTCTCTTCTGCGAAACAGGAGGCGAGCAGCGGCTCAGATTTCCACTGAGCAGTAGCGGGCCTCTTCCAACCGGATGCGCCTCAGCGTCCTGCAACCCGTTGATGCTGGAGAGAAAAGAACCATGAGGATGCGTGTTGATGGATACTGCACAACGCTTGCAGGACAAGCTTGAGGTCACCCCCGGTCCAACTCGGTTGCCTCTCCTGATTGAACTCGCGGCGCAACTCTGGGACAAGAATCCGTCTCGTGCTGTAGAGATCGCCCGCGAAGCCCTTGACCTTGCCAGCCACCTCGGTGATCAGGCCGCAAAGGGCACCGCTTTGGTGGAACTGGGTCGCAGCCTGTACCGGATCGGGGATTACCCTCAGGCGCTCGCTGTCTTCGAACAGGCTGTGGCTCTCCACCAGAAAGAAGACGAGCGCCTCGGCCTAGGTCGTAGCTGGATGGGTATCGGGAACGTGCGCGCCAGTCTGGGCCTCCTCCCCGAAGCCCTTGAAGCCTTCTTTTTGGCCCTGTCTTTCTTCGAGCAACTGGAAAACGAATGGTATTTCTGTTCTTGTTTAAATAATATTGGGATTGCTTACCGTCGTCTGGGCTATTATCCGACCGCCCTCGGCTATCACCTCAGGGCACTCAATATGGCGGCGGGCGTTAATAATACGATTACCAAGATTGCCGCAACCAATAATGTCGGCGATATCTATCTGCTCCTGGAACGTCCCCAGGAAGCCCTACCCTATCAGACTGAGGCCCTGCGCCTTTCCAGACTTCACAACAGTCCTTATAATGAGATTGTTGCTCTTACTAATCTGGGCACGTTGCGGGCACGACTGGGACAATGTGACGAGGCCCTGACGGCTTTCCATGAGGCACGCGCTCTGGCCGAGCTGAGCGAGGACCGAGAGAACCTGGTCGAAATTTATTCTGAACTGGGCAACGCTCATTGCAGCTTCGGCCAGCTTCTTCAGGCCGCGGACGCCTATCAGGCAGCGCTCGGTGTGGTGTCGTCCATAGGGGATTTCCATCTGGAAGCAAGCCTGCAACTCAAACTGGGCGAAACGCTGCTCGCGCGCGAACAGTTCGATCAGGCCGAGCAGGCATTCGGCTGCGCTCTGACCCTGACAGAACGGCTGCACGCGCCAGAAATCGCCGGTCAGGCGCACCTGCACCTCGCACAACTGTGCGAAAGCCGGGCGGAGTTCAGTCAGGCGTTGAGTCATCTGCGGGCGCATCTTCAGGTGTTGTCACAACTGCACCAGGCCGCGATCGAGCGGCAGAGTGCCGTACTCGGCATCGAGCATGAAGTCGAAAAAAGCCAGCAGGTGGCAGCGGCACGGCGGGAGATCATCGAGCAGCTCCAACAGACCGCCACGACGTTGGAGACGATGTATCCAGAGAAGGGGGCGCTCCTGTCCGGCCTGCACGACCAGGAAGAGCAACTGGCGCAGAAGGCCGATCTGGATCCTCTGACAGGCCTGTTCAACCAGCGTGACTTCCAACAGCGGCTGACGGCGGAATTCGAACGGGCGCGCCGCAACAATGCGCCTCTGGCACTGTCACTCCTGACTCTTGACCACTTCAGAGCCGTCAACGAATCGCACGCCCACGACGTGGGCAGCCAGATTCTCCGTGAAGTCGGCCAGATGCTACAGAGCAACATCCGGGCATCAGACCTCATCGCCCGCATGACTGGAGAGACGTTTGCCCTCCTGCTTCCGGACACGGAATCTTTGGGCGCATGGCAGGTATGCGAACGCTTGCGGCACCTTGTCGCCGAGGCCGACTGGGCGACTCTCCCCGAACTCCACCTCACCATGAGCGTAGGCATCTGTACCCAGACGGCATGGTCAAAGGCCGAAGATATGTTGTATCAGGCGGAACAACTTCTGTACCAGGCCAGAGCCGCTGGGCGCAACTGCCTGATCATGGATGTTACGCCGCCTTGATACTTTCCCCTGAACTCGGGGTCAGATGAGGATTTTCGGGTCAGGCCCAGAACGCTCGGCACTGCCAGAAAGGACCACTGCCCCATCATCTCGTCTGGCCGTTGTGCGAACAGACGCAGGTTTCCCGACAGAGGCCGTTTACTCGTCCGGGTCGACCAACTGGGCGACGAGGTCCTGCACGAGCGACCAGGCCTCCCCGTGCAGCGTGAGCAACCGGGCGGCACGGTCCGCGAAGCCCTCGCCGCCTGGACGCCGACTCCCCCTGGCTCAGCCGCTCAAAGCCCTGGCTTTTTGGATCAAGGCCTGAACCGCTGGGGATGCGTCCGCGAGTGACCGCACCACGAATCCGAGTTGCCGTGTTGGCCTGGGCGAGATGGGCAGCAGCGCCACGCCCTCTGGCGCACGGGGCAGTGCCAACCGCGGCACCAGGGAGACCCCCAGCCCTTCTCGCACCAGACTCACCAGCGTCCCCAGGTCCTGCACCTCGTAGCGGATGTTCGGTGTCAGGCCCTCCCGTCGGTAGGCCTCCTCGATCAGATGCTCACTGCTGTACCTCGACAGCACGAAGACCTCGGAGGCCAGTTCCCGCACCCGCACGTCTGGTTGACCCGCCAGAGGTGACGTCGCAGGGACGACCGCACACAGCTCGTCATGCAGCAGCGGCACCGTTTCGAAGTCGGTCACCGGTAATTCCAGAAGAGCCACGTCGATGGTGTGCGAGGTGAGCCATTCCAGCAGCCGTCCCGTGCCTTGACTGGGTTCTTCGAGCAGCACCAGTTCGACCTGCGGGTACTGCCGTCCGAAGGCCGCGAGGACCCGGGGCAGGAAGTCCACCGTCGCGCTGGGAATTGAGCCGAGCCGAACTCGGCCTGTCACGAGGTGCGCGGTGCCCGCTGCCTCGGCACGAATACGCTCCAGCCGCGCCAGAACTTCGTGGACATGGGGAAGCAGCCGCTCGCCCACCCCGGTGGGCCGGGCCCCCTGCCGTCCACGCTCCAGCACCGTCACACCCAGCTCCCGTTCCAGGGTAGCGATGGCGTGGCTCAGTGCCGACTGCGAGACTCCCAGCCGTTCGGCGGCCAGCGTGAACGAACCAGCTTCCACAATGGCAATGAGGGCTTCAAGCTGATGGATTTGCACATAAGGAGAATAGATGGGTGTCATGACTTCTACTTATTTGATTCATTGAAGGAGCATTCGTACACTCAAGTCATGACGACAGAAGAGACGACGAGGCCAGCGACGGACCGGCGGGTGCAGTTCGACTTCGAGGTGGATTTCTCGAACGGCGGTGGCCTCCAGGGACAGGACTTCCGGCTCGACCTCGCGGGAGACGACCTCAGTGATCAGGACCTCGCGGATTACATCGTGAAAGACCTGCGCCTGCTGATGGTGGGCGAGGTCCGTATCCTCAACAAGCAGATCATTTTCGAGCGGCACAAGCGGAGTGCCGAAGCGTTGCCGGAGAGTTCGGACCCTTCAGGTCGAGCGGGGCGCTTCATCGACCTGAGCCACACCATCGTTGAGGGCATGGTGACGTACAAGGGCATGCCTGCCCCCATCCTCTGCGACTTCCTCAGCCGGGAAGCTTCCCAGTCGCACTATGCGGAGGGGACCACCTTCCAGATCGACAGGCTGGAGATGGTCGGCAACACCGGCACGTACATCGACAGTCCTTTCCACCGTTACGCGGACGGCAAGGACCTGTCCGAACTCGACCTCGCCCAGCTCGCCGACCTCGACGCCGTAGTGGTCCGGGTGACGGGGATGGGCAAGCGGGCGGTGGACCGGGACGCCTTCTTGGCCACCGACGTGCGTGGCAAAGCCGTGCTCGTCCACACCGGCTGGGCGCAGCACTGGGGCACTGAGCAATACTTCGAGGGCCACGCCTTCCTGACGGCGGCGGCGGCCATCTACCTCAAAGAGCAGGGTGCTGTCCTTGTCGGCATCGACTCGCTCAACATCGACGACACGAGCGGCGGGACACGCCCGGTCCACACGACCCTGCTGGGAGCGGAGATTTTGATCGTCGAGCACCTGCGCGGTCTGGAGCAGCTTCCGACCTCGGGCTTCACGTTCAGCGCCGTGCCGGTGAAGGTCAGGGGCATGGGAACATTCCCCGTGCGCGCCTTTGCCACGCTGCCCCACTGACGGGGGCGCGTCTGGGAATCGCCTGGGCTGGGGAGGGATGCTGGAAGAACGGAGCCGCTTCAGCCGTAGCCTCGAACCCTTGAGGATTTCGTCCCCAGGATCAGGGGATGCCCTCAAGGAGCAGGATCGTCCCACACCGTCAGCGCGTCCCCGACCCGAATCACCTCGGCACGGTCGCTGTCCACCTCACGGAACGACAGCACCCATTGCTCCCCCTGAATCAGGTCGCGCACCTGCTGCACCCGCCCCGCCAGGCCCGAGAAAGAGGCAGTTCACCGTCAGTTCACTGCTGCTCGCCACACTCGCGCCATGCGCAAAAGTCTGCTCCTGCTCGCCGCTCTAGGTCTAACCCAGGCTGCCGCCCGCCCCATCACCCTGCAAACCCCCAGGGGAACAGTTGCGCTTGAGCCGTCCACGCTCCGCGTCGAACTTCGGCAGGGGGCGCGGCAGGTTCTCCTGGCCCAGGGCACGTCTCCGAACACCATCCAGGCACTTCAGACGTCGGCCACCTCCTCGACCTGGCGCTGGCCCGAACGTCACCTCGTGATCAAGGCCAGCGTCCAGAACGGCACCTTGCAGGTTCGTGTCCGCGCCGAGCAGCCCACCACTCTCCGCTGGCCCATCCTGCCTTTCCAGGACCAGCAGGCCCTGATCCTGCCTCAGGGCAGCGGTCGTTTCATTCCCCTGAACCGGCCAGACCTCCTCGCGGACATCGACGGCCTGAACACCACCGAGGACCTCAACATGCCTTTCGTGGCGCTCAAGGGCGTGCAGGGCATCCAGACCTGGCACCTCGGGACGCCCTTCCACAACACCCTGAAGCTCCAACCCGCCCGGCTCGCCCTGCAACACGAGTTCCTGAACCGCCAGGGGCCGGAAGAGCAGACGTACGAACTCACGTTGACCCCCGGCAAGACGCCCATTGAACCTGCGCTGGTCTTTCGCGCCTCCCTGCAACGCAGCGGCCATTTCCGCAGCTTCGCGGACAAGGTCCGCACTTCGCCCGATGCGGAAAAGCTCAAGGGCGCGCTGTTCGCCTATCTCTGGGGCAGCGGCGTGATCGGGACGCAAGATGTGCGGCCTGACGGGTGGACAAGATTGCTGAGGGGCCTCACGACCTCCACGCCGGGCCAGTCCCTCCTGAAGCTGATGGATGCGGATACCAGAAATCAACTCCAACAGGCGGCCTCCAGCGGTGAGATGAATGCGTACGTCCGGCGGACCCTGGTGGAAGGAATCAATCAGGCCACCACCCGCGGGCCTTACGTGAACCGCTCCGCCGCCGCGTGCCTCACCGCCCTGCAACGCCTGTTTCCCGGCGTGTTCGTTCCGGGAACAAGTGGGGGGCAGGGAGCTTCCCTCGCCCTGCTGGACGACCTGAAAGCCGCTGGGATCGACCGGGCACGGCTGGCAGTTCAGGACGCCAGCGATACCGCCAGGCATCCCGACGTGGTTCAGCGTGCCCGCGCCCTGGGGTACCTGATGGGACCCTACGACTCCTACGAGAGCGTTCACCCCAGGTCTTGGGCCGGGTCGGACCGCACCTGGCCCACCGCGCAGTTGCCCGCGCCCGCTTACGAGGAAGGCGGCATCATGAACAAGCAGGGCCAGTATGTGACCGGCTTTCAGGGGGTGGGGCGCACCCTCAATGCGGCTTACGCCTTCCCGTTCTTTCAGAAGAGGGTGCAACAGAACCTCGCGGCGGCACCCTACAACTATTACTTTCTGGATGTGGACGCCACCGCCAACGTGCAGGAGGACTACAACCCGCGGCACCCCAGCAGCATGGCCGAGCAGGTCGAAGCCCGGCGCAAGCGCCTGAAGGGGCTGTCGGACCGCCATCTGGTGGTCGGCTCCGAGGGCGGCTCCTACCTGTTCGCGGACCTCATCCACGTGGGGGAAGGGTACCTGACCCCAGCCCTGGGCCGCTGGGTGGACCCGGACCTGGCGGACAAGAAGTCCCCTTATTTCCTGGGACGGTATTATCCCGCCGCGCAACCCGACGTGTTCTTCAAGTCGGTGCCCCTCAAGCCCTCCCTGATGGACCGCTACGGCAACGCGGCGTTCCAGCTCCCCCTGTACGAGGCCGCCCTGCACGACAGCGTGATCAACACCAACCACTGGCTCACGTCCGCCAACAAGTTCTCCAACCTGAAAGCGGCCATGCGCGCCCGCAGTTTCCTCTACCTGGAACCCCTGCAATTCCACATCTCGCGGGATTCGTTCCCCCAGGACCGCGCCGAGATTGTCGCCTACTCTCGCCGTTTCAGCCCCCTCCACCGCACTTACGGCACGGCACCGCTGAGCGATTTCCAGTGGCTGACCGGCGACCGTCAGGTCCAGCGCAGTGTCTTCCAGGCGGGCCGCAAACGACTCACCGTCGTGGCGAACTTCCGCAGTGCACCGTTTGTTTACCAGGGCCACACCATCGCCCCCCAGGACGTGCTGACCATCGAGGATGTCCGATAGACGTGCCAGCGTCCTACAAACCAGACGGGGAGGAAGAGCATGAAAGTCCTGCTGGTAGAGGATCATGAGGGAGTCGGGAGCCTGGTCCGCGATCTCCTCCAGGATGAAGGGTTTCAGGTGGAGTGGGCACGGGACGGCGAAGAGGCCCTCCATCTGGAACGCACCTACGCCTTTGACGTGGCCGTGCTGGACCTGATGTTGCCCCGTCACTCCGGCTTCGACATCCTCCAGACGTGGCGGGCGCAGGGGCGGCGGTTGCCCGTCCTGATCCTGACCGCCCGTTCCGCCCTGCCGGACCGGGTGCAAGGCCTGAACAGCGGGGCGGACGATTACCTCACCAAACCGTTTGCGGGCGAGGAACTGGTGGCGCGCCTGCGTGCCCTGTGGCGTCGCGTCCACGACCAGCCCAGCAACACCCTCACCGTGGGCCGCCTGACTCTGGATCTGGCGGGCGGCCCACCGCTCTGGGAGGGTCAGCCGGTGAATCTGCACCGCCGGGAACGTGACGTCCTGGAGTTCCTGGCCCTGAACGCCGGGGGGTATTTCACGCGCGAGAGCATCTTCGCCCGGGTCTGGCCCAACGACTCCCTCTCGGATGCCCGCACCGTGGACACCCATGTCCGCCTGCTGCGGCAGAAGCTGAGCGGGGACGCCATCGAGACGCGCCGGGGGCAGGGCTATTGTTTCGTCGGCTGACGCTGGGCGTGCGCCTCGCGCTGGTCTGGGCGCTGGTGGTGGGGGCGTGCCTGCTGGTGATGGGGACCTGGGTGGCCCAGGCGGTCGAACGAACGCAGACGTTGAATGCGGACCGCCAGCTCCGGGGAGTCGCGGGCCGGATCACGAACCTGCTGGGTGCCGGGCGAACGCCCCCTGAGGTCCAGGCCCTCCTGGAACTGGGTACCCCGCAACTCGAAGTCTGGATCACGACCCCGGCTGGCCGTGCCCACTGGGGCGTGCAGCCCCTGCCCCTGCCGCTCCCGGACGACCGAACCGGCTTTCAGACGCTGGCCGCACCGTGCGCCGCGTGTGTCTGGCGGCTCTATACCGTGAAGACGCCTGCCGGTGCCCGTGTCCGTGTCGCGCTGTGGCAGGGACAGGACCGGCGACTGCTGCACCGGCTCCGTCGCAACCTCTGGACCTTCGGCCCACTGGTCCTGCTCCTGTGCAGTCTGAGCGGGTTGTGGCTCACGCGTGCTGCTTTAGCCCCCGCGCGCCGCCTGGCCCGTGCCACGGTGACCATCGCTCGACAGGGACACTGGTCCGCCCGGCTGGCTGTGCCGACCGCGCGCGACGAGACGGCGCAGACGGCGCGGGCCATCAACACCCTGCTCACCCACCTGGAAGAAGCCTTGCAGACGGAGCGCCGGTTCGTGGCCTATGCCGCACACGAACTCAACACCCCCCTCACCGTGATCCGCGGTCGGCTGGAACGGGCCGTGAAACGGCAGAACCTCGGGCAGATTGGCCTCGCGCTCACGGCAGTGGACGAGCTGACCGCCCTGACGCACACGCTGCTGGACCACCTCCGGGCCGAGACGCTGGCGGCTGAACGGCAGCCCCTCCAGGTTCTGCCACTCACCGCACAACTGCTGGAAGAACTCCGTGAACTCCGGCCCCACCTCCAGCTGACGCTCACCGCCCCCCGCGAACTCCAGAGCCTGCGGTCGAATGAGGACGTGCTGCGGTTGGTCCTGCGGGGTCTGCTCGAGAACGCTGGGAAGTACGCGGAGACGACCGTGCAGGTCAGCCTGGCTCAGCAACGGGGGTGGACGGCCTGGACCATCCGGAATGATGGTCGGCCCTTTCCGGTGGAGCTCCTGGCGCGGGTCGGGGAGCCTTACCTGCGCGGTGCGGAGGGAGACCGCCCGGGATACGGCCTGGGCCTGAGCCTGACGCGAACGCTAGTGACGCAACTTCAGGGGACACTCGAGTTCAGCTACGAGGCGGGGTATACAGTCGCTACCTTGAATCTGCCAGCTCTGGCAACTTAACCGGGTCTTCCGCAGGCTTTTATGTCAACCCAGTTCAGGGCGGAGGAGGCGGAGGAAATGCGTGTTATAGCCGTACTCCGAGTAGGTCTCACCCGCGGCAATCCCCAATAGGGCATTGCGGACGTACGGCACGAAGGGTTCCGGCAGGGCCTGAAAGGACGTCCAGTGCAGGTCGCTGTGCTTCTCCGGCTCCCCCAGCATGGGCGTCCCCTGCCAGCGTTCCGCCACAAAGAAGTGCCCCACCCATCCTTCCCCGCGAGTTCGGCAGTGCAGGGTATGGGCGTGCCGCAGGTCAGCCACCTCAATCACGACCCCTACCTCCTCCTGGGCTTCACGGAGGGCGGCGGCCAGCAGCGATTCCCCCTCTTCCACAGCACCTGCGGGAATGCTGAAGTGGCCGTCCATCCATCCCGTGGCAACCCGCCGCAGCGAGCAGAACATATCTCCCTGGCGCAGGACGATGAAGACCGTGGAGGACATGCGAAAACGGCGGCGTTCAGTCATGGGACGATCCTGCCTGAGGTTGGGCGGTGACCTGCTCCCGGTCACGGGCCAGCGTCACGACAGCGGCCAGCAGGCACAGGGCGCTGAGAACGGCGGTCAGGTCGACGGGCTGGGGGACCTGCCCCAGCCAGCCCAGGCCCGTGACTACCAGAGCACCGAGCACCTGTCCCAGCGTGACCGCCACGGTGCTGACTCCCGCACCCAGCCGCGCGGCCACCGTCAGGGTGAGGGCGACGTAGGTCGCGCCGAACAGGCCGCCCAGGAACATCCAGAGTGGCGGAAATGCTGCGGGGAAGGCCCGGTCGAGGCCCAGGCCCCAGAGCGTCAGGAGGAGGGCCGCCCCGACGATGAAGTTGACCAGCGTGGCGGCCAGCGGCATCCCCAGGAACGCCGCGAGGCGGAGGTTGAAGGCCAGCCCGGCGGACAGACCCAGGCCAGCCCCGACGGTCCCCAGCAGAATCAGGATGTTCACCTCATCCCCCAGAAGCGGAAGGCGAGGGCGGCGAGCGCGAAACCCGTGGCCAGCAGCCGCGCCCGGTTGAGGCGGCGCTGCGGCAGCCCGAGAACACCGAAGTGGTCCAGCAGGATCGCCGTGAGGATCTGTGCGGCGATCACCAGGGTGGTGGCCAGGGCGGCCCCCAGTTCACGGGTCAGCAGGACACTGCCCACCACATAGGCGCTGCCGACGACCCCGCCCAGCCAACTCCAGGTCGGGGCCTGACGTGCGGCCTGCCAGTTCGGCCGTGTCCGCTGCCAGGCCAGCAGGCCGAGCAGGAGCAGGCTGCCCACCAGATAGGAGGTCGCACCTGTCAGGGTCACGGAATGGAAGGACGCTGCCAGCGCGCCGTTCGTGGCAAACTGCATCGGCAGGAGCAGGCCAGCCCCCACGGCCAGGAGCAGCAGCCAGGCGCGCCCGGTGCTGTGACGGCTCAGCATGAGTGCCTCCCGCCGAAAATGAGAGTGGGTCCAGAGGTTTTCAGGGGCTGCTGGAGAGGCGGGGACATCAACATGCCCCCATCCTGAAAGCTTCACACTGATGTGAGGGTCAAGGCCTCCGGAGGAAGTGATGAATGAGGATCGGTGAACTGGCCCGGCGCGTGAACGTCTCTCCCCGCCTGCTGCGGTACTACGAGGAACAGGGGTTGCTCACCTCCACGCGCCTGGCGAACGGCTACCGGGATTACCCGGACTCGGTGGTGCCCCATGTCCTGCAACTGCGTGGTCTGCTGGGGGCCGGACTGCCCATCAGCCTGATCAAGGAGGTGCTGCCCTTCCTCGACACGCCTCAGGCCATTCACCTGAAGGACGTGCAGCCGGAGATGCTGGAGCGCCTGGAGCTGGAGCTGGACCGCATCGCGGCGCGCATTGCCTGCCTCCAACGCAATCAGGACGCCCTGAACGCTTATCTGAAGGCGGTGCGACCACCAGGGAATGGGTGACAAGCAGGATGTGGTCCTGGGGGCTTGTCGCTTATGGGGGCCTGACCACGGTGATAGGTGAAGGCCTGTGACGCGCTGGGGCGACCTCAGGACAAGAAGCGCTTCTACAGCGTCAAGCAGGGCACCCACACCCTCAAAACGCAGGTGGCGGTCGCACCCACGACATGAAAGTGCTGCGGCGTTCCCGGCTGATGACCCGGCTCCCCAGGCATGTCCGGGTGTGGGGGGACCGCGGGTACACCGGAATGGAGAAGGTCTAGAGACCATCGTGCCCGCCAAGCGCCCGAAGAAAGGCGAGTGGAGCAACGTGAACTCAACCGCTTGCTGTCCAAGGTGCGGAGCACCGCCGAGAATGCCCTCAACCGGATCGAGAAGTTCCGCGCCTGCAAGGAGTTCTTCAGGAACCAGCCCTCACAGCATGGCGTGAGCTGGGGCTGTGCCGCTGGACTCGTCAATCTCCGCTGGCAACGTCGCCCCGCTGCCCCTTCAGCTCCTGCGCAACAGGTCTTGAGCTGGGCCGTTCCCAGACCCTCACGCGCGCCGGGCGTCGAAACCAACGGGCACCCGGACGTGCAGGGCGGCAGCGTCCACCGAGAGCTTCAGGGTGGTGCAGGCGGTCACCTCGCCGTCCACGCTGACCCAGCGGGCACCTCCTCGCGTCTGCACCGTAACCTGAGGGGCCGAGAACTCCAGGACGGGTCGCCCCAGTGTCCACAGGGTTCCCGCCTGGAGCAGGCTGACGAGCCGGCCCTTGCCGAACACGAGCACGTCGAGTTGCCGGTCCGCTACCGAGGCGTGCGGGGCGGCGCGCAGGGGCCCGGCCACATACCGCCCGTTCGCCACGAGGAGCTGGTGGGTGTGAAGCCGCAGCGTGCCCTCCGGGGACGTGAGCGTGAGGTCGAGCGCGTGGTGTCGTCTCAGGACCCGCGTGCCCACGACGGGCCAGGCCAGCAGCCCCAGGCGACGCTTGAGGGAGGGCGTTAGGCTGCGGGCAATCTCGGCGGAGAGACCCAGGGCCACGCTGTTCAAAAAGGGCCGCCCGTTCAGCATCCCCACGTCGACCGCCGCTGTCTCTCCCTCCACAATGATCCGCACCGCACCGGACAGGTCAAGAGGGACCCCCACGCTGCGGGCGAAGGTATTGCCGGTTCCGAGCGGCAGGATGCCCAGGGCCGTTATCGTCTGCGCGAGAACCCCGGCGGCATGGGAGAGCGTTCCGTCACCACCCCCCACGATCACCAGGGGGGCACCCCGCGCCACCTCCGCCCGCAGGATGACCTCCGCCGAGTGAGGCTCCTGCACGGGCAGTGGGGTCACGGGAAGGCCTGCCGCCGCGAGGGCCTTCACCGCCGCTGGGAGGGAGGCCGCCCCCCGACGCGACTGCATGTTCACCAGCAGCTTGACGGCACAATCAGGCCCGGTCATTCCTGCACCGTGAGGGCAGGAGAAGCGGGGAGGGTACGGGGAACTCGCGTCATGGCTTTTCCAGCTCCACTATGCAGGGTTGCACAAGATGTCGGAACGGTGACTGGGGTGTCTGCATCCACGAACAGGTCGGGTTTCGGGTAGGCGCTCACCTCGCGCCCACTGGCGATGGCGGGGTGGCTGTCCACGTCCATCGTGTGCAGGGACTCACCTTCCTCGCTCTGGAAGTTCACGCGGATGGCCTGTCCCGCCTCGGTACGTCGTGACCTGCTTCAACACGTCTTTGCTTCACCTCGGTCAGTTTTCTTCAGACGAACGCGCCGACACCGGTGACGGCCCGGCCCACGACGAGGGTGTTGATCTCCTCGGTGCCCTCGTAGCTGTACAGCGCCTCGGCGTCGCAGAAGAACTTGATCACGCCGTAGTCGAGCAGGATGCCGTTGCCCCCCAGCACCTCGCGGGCGTGCGCGACTACCTCGCGGCCCCGCGCGGCGGCGAACTGCTTGGCGAGGCTGGCCTATTCGTCGCGGAGGCGGCCCTCCGCCTGAAGCTGTGCGAGGCGCATCACCATCGTCTGCACCGCCGTGATGTTGCCCAGCATCTTCACGATGTGGTTCTGCACGAGCTGGAACTTCGCGATGGGGCGTCCGAACTGCTGCCGCTCCTGGCTGTATTTCAGCGTGAGTTCGTAGGCCCCCATCGCGCAGCCCAGCGCCATCCAGGCGACACCGGCGCGGGTGGCGCGCAGGACGTTCGCGGTGTCCTTGAAGCTGTTTGCGTTCTGGAGGCGGTCTGTTTCCGGCACGCGGCAACCCGTAAGGGTGATGTGGCCGTTCTCCACGATCCGCAGCGCCACCTTGCCCTCGATCTTCTCGACGTGGTAGCCGGGGTTCTCGGTGCGGACCAGGAAGCCCTTCACCTGGTTGTCCGCCACGTCACGCGCCCAGACCACGACCACGTCCGCGAGGGTGGCGTTCCCGATCCACTTCTTCTCGCCGTTCAGGACCCAGGTGTCCCCCTCGCGCCGGGCGGTGGTGGTGAGGCCGCCCGCTGTGCCGGACCCGACCAGCGGTTCCGTGAGGGCGAAGGCCCCGATCACGTCGAGGTCGCGCATCCGGGGCATCCATTCGCGGCGCTGCGCCTCGCTGCCGCACAGCAGGATGCTGAGGGACGCCAGACCGTTGTGGACCCCGAAGAACGTGGCGACGCTGGGGTCCACCCGCGCCATCTCCATGCTCGCCAGGAAGCCGGCGAGGACATCCTCCGGGTCGCGGGTGCCGTCCTCACGCCAGAGGTCCCGGCCCAGGCCGAGTTTTCGGAACTTGCCGATAAGTTGCCGGGGAAATTCGCCCCGTGCCCAGTATTCGTTGGCGATGGGCGCGACTTCAGCATGCATGAACGCGCGCACCTTTTCCTGCACGCGGCGCTGCCTCTCCGTCAGAGTGCTGGCGAGGTCGTAGAAGTCGCTGTTGACGGGGGGAAGTTCACGTGCGGGTCTGGCGTCCTGCTGCTGCCGCGCGAGGTGGGCCTGCACCTGCTTCAGTTCGGCGGGGCCGAGCCTGGAGAGGCGGGCGAGCAGGGCATCGAGGTTCGTTTCGCCGGGGGTCATGAGGCACTCCTGGAGGGGGTGGGAACGCGGATGGGGGCCGCCGTCTTGCTCTGCAATTCCCCGAGGGTCACGCCGGGCGCGAGTTCCACCAGTTCCAATCCGGCGGGCGTCACGTCGAGGACACACAGGTCGGTGATGATGCGGCTGACCACGCGCTGTCCGGTGAGAGGGAGGTGCGTCTCGCGCACGATCTTCGGCTCGCCGCGCTTGTTGACGTG
Organism: Deinococcus carri; assembly: GCF_039545055.1. NCBI lineage: Bacteria > Thermotogati > Deinococcota > Deinococci > Deinococcales > Deinococcaceae > Deinococcus > Deinococcus carri. The sequence continues at coordinate 4,797 of NZ_BAABRP010000004.1, read as the reverse complement.
CTCCATCAGGACCAGGACGCGCCGGGCACCGGCCACCAGATCCATCGCGCCGCCCATGCCCGTCACGAACTGCCCCGGCACCATCCAGTTGGCGAGGTCGCCGGTTTCGCTGACCTGCAAGCCGCCGAGAATGGCGAGGTCGATGTGCCCGCCGCGAATCATCGCGAAGCCGTCCGCGCTGCTGAAGCAGCTCGCGCCCGGCACGAACGTCACCGTTTCCCCCCCGGCGTTCAGCAGGTCGGGGTCCACCTCGCCCGGCATGGGGTAGGGGCCGAGGCCCAGCATGCCGTTCTCACTCTCGAAAAAGACCTGCATGCCTTCTGGTACGTGGTTGGCGACCAGCGTGGGGATGCCGATCCCCAGGTTCACGTACATGCCGTCGCGCAGTTCTTGCGCCGTGCGGGCGGCCATTTCATCGCGGGTCCAGGGCATCAGCGTTCCTCCCTCAGCTTCAGGTTGCGGATGGTCTTGTCGGGGTGAGGGTCCAGGACGACCCGCTGCACGTACACGCCCGGCGTATGCACCTGATCCGGGTCGATCTCGCCGTCCTCCACAAGCTCCTCGACCTCCGCGATGGTGACGCGCGCGGCGGCGGCGACCTGCGGGTTGAAGTTCTGCGCGGTGCGGCGGTACACCAGATTGCCGGAACGGTCTGCCTTCCAGGCCTTGACCAGGCCGACATCGGGCACGAGGGCTTCTTCCAGAATGCAGGCCCGTCCCGTGATCTCGCGCGTCTCCTTGCCCTCCTGCACCACGGTCCCCGCCCCGACCGGCGTGAAGAAGGCCGGGATGCCCGCCCCACCCGCCCGCAGGCGTTCCGCCAGGGTGCCCTGTGGGACGAACTCCACCTGAAGTTCCCTGCTGGCGTACAACCCCTTCACGGCGTCGTTGGGGCCGAGGTAACTGGTGGTGAGCTTCGCCACCTGCCGGTGGGTGATCAAGCGGTTCACGCCATAGTCCTCGCTGCGCTGGGTGGAGCAGCAGATCAGGGACAGGTTCTGGACATTCAGCCGATGCACCGCGCCGAGCAGCAGTGTGGGCACGCCCGCCGCCGCAAAGCCACCGACAGCGAGGGACGCACCGTCACGCAACACGTCACGCAGGGCCGCCTCGGCTGTTTCATACACCTTGTTCATGGGTTGACCTCCGGGGTGTGCCGGGCGCGGAGCACGGCTCGTCTGCTCCCCGGTGCGGCTCGGCGCTTTCTCCGCCACCTGACCCGGCCAGGCCCAATGCGGGCACTGTACCCTCGCCTGTCCAGCGGTGGACGTGGGCGGTTTACTTTCGCGACAGAAGGGCAGCTTCTGTCGCGCCGGAACGCTATGGTGCTTCGCGGTATGGTGGACCGTTCCCCCCGCGCTTCCCGGCAGGATGTTCGCAGCGACCGCACACGGCAGGCGCTGCGGCAGGCCCTGGTGAATCTCACGCGCGAGCGCGGGTACGCGAACGTGAGCGTCCAGGACCTCGCCGAGCGCGCAGGCGTCCACCGCACGACGTTCTACCGCTACTACCAGGACAAGTACGACATCGTTCAGGACGTTCTGAATGATCTGAGCGAATGCCTGGAGGCGGCGCGCGGACGGTTGAGCGGCCCGCTGATACCGCAGACGTGGCTGGACCCGGCGTCAGCGCCCCCCGAGTTGGCGCTGGTGTTTCTGGAGCATGTGGAGAAGAACGCCGACTTCTACCGCCTGATGCTGGGCGCGAACGGGATGCCCGCGTTCTTTCTGGAGGTGCATGGGCGGCTGGAGGAGTTTCTGGATCGGTTGTTGGGGCAGCACCTGCTGGATGTGTCGCGGGCACCCGTGCCGCCGGCGTTGTGTGCGCCCGTGCTGGCCAGTATGGGTATTTCGATCATGTTGTGGTGGTTGCGCTCCGGGTTGACGCCAGAGCGCGCCCAGGTGGCCCGCTGGCTGGTACGGTTGGAAGTCGTCGGGCTGCTCGGGGGGGCCTTGCCAGGCGAGCGAGCTGGCACCGGGTGAAGATTCGTGGTGTCCGAGTGGGTGGAATGCTCCGGGCACCGCGTCGAGGCTAGGGCAAGGAAACCGTCGCCCAGCAGGACGCCAACGGCATCACCGTCGCCCACTTGCCTATGCTCTGGGCAGATCTTCACCACATGGTCACAAGCCAGCCTGTACCCTGGCCGCAGGGGGTGGGTAATGACCTTCGACCACAAGACGAAGACCGGGTCGAGCCGAGCGGCCCCGGCCAGCACAACCCAGCCGGTGCAGCGCGTGAAGCTGCGGGCACCCGCTCCGCTGGCCACCGCGCCAGTGGTCGCCGCACCCGTGGCCAGGCACCACGACCCCTTTACCCTGAGCAACTCCCGTTCCGCTTCTTCCGCTGTCCAGCGTGCCCGCGTCGCTCCCGCACTGACGGCAGCGGGCCTCCTCGCCGCTGACAGGACTGCTATGCAACGTGCCACTTCAGAGGTTCAGGCGAGTCAGGCCGAGTTGGAAGCCTCCCGTATTGCCCTGGCGGAGCGCGGCTTACGTCCGGAGAGTGAGACAGCACTGCAACGCTTTGTCCCACCTCCCTCCCCCGCTCCTACTGTCCTCACGGCCTTGCAGCGTCAACTCGCCACCGAGACGGGACAGCAGCAGGTCACGGGGGCTTTCATGCGCGATGCCCAGGTTCTCCCCGCAGCCACCCGTGCGGAGCTGGCGATGGGTGCGCTTCAGCGGGCTGTGGGGCAGGGGGCAGATGGTCCGGCCCTCTATGACCGACTGTCTGAACTGACCCGGACGCCTCAGGACCAGGAAGCGGTGCAGCGTGCGGTCAGTCTCCAGCGGCAGAAGGAAGCCCGGGAAGCCCAGGTGCGCGAGGGGTACACCTTGCAGCGGGCACATCTGGGATTGCAACGGCGGCTGGACGAGGCGGTGCAGCGGCAGACGGAAGCGAATCTGGGCACGGTGACGCAGCGCGTGCAGGCCAGAAGAGGGGGCGGCGAGCCGCTCCCAGCCGCCGTGCAGCGACATCTGGAACAGGGCTTGAACGCCGACCTAAGCCGGGTGCGGGTGCATACCGATGGCGAGGCGGCGAAGCTGGCGGCCAGCGTGCAGGCAGAAGCCTTCACCAGCGGGCAGGACATCTATTTTGGGGCCAACCGTTATGACCCGACGAGTGCGGACGGACTAAAGCTGGTCGCGCATGAAGCGACGCACACTGTTCAGCAGGTGCAGGGCAAGGTCAGTTCTGGGGTGGACCCAGACGCCGGGCTGGAGGTGGAGGCCCGACGAATAGGGGAAGTTCTGGGGAGCGCCCCGTTGGCGACTGCGCCTGTCCCCGCCACAGCTTCCCCGCAGTCCGCTGGGTCGCCTGGCCCCAGTGCCGTGCAACGCAAGGCCGCTGAACCACTCCTGAACCACGACACCACGCAGAAGCTTCCCCGTGCGCCCTGGGTGATGCCCGGCGGGCCTCTGCCCGCCCAGACGCCCAAGACCGTCGAGGCTTCCCTCGAACAGCAGATTGCCCGCACCACCGTGAGCCAGAGCGCGGACAAGCTGACTGACCTGCTGCGGACCCTCAATTCCCTCCAGACCGCACAGAAGCTCCAGGAGACGGCCAAGCTCTACCAGTCGCGTACCGGCCGCAGTCTGCACAATGACCTGCAAGCCGCCTTCTATCCCTAGGCTTGCTGGTTCATTACGGCACATTCAAGGCGCTGTTGACCGACGATAGCGGGAAGCCGGAAACAGGGGCCTGGTTGAAGAAGTATCCGGCGAGGGTTGTGGCAAGTTGTCGGCGCGCAGAAAGCGGGAGGCCCTGAAAAGGCAGGTGGCCTGCATCTCAGGCCACCTGCTGTACCACTTCCCGCCAGGACTTGAACGCAGCCTGCTGGTGGGAACTCCGAGGGCGAGGGGGAAAGGTGGAGCGAGCAGGATGATTCAGGTTCGCCAAGCGGGCGTGCAGATCGAGAAAGCCTTGCGCCCGTCCGTCGTCGTGATCGGAACCCGCACTGCTGACGTTCCTGCCACCGGGTAGGCCGATGAGACTGTTCAATCAAGTTGTTGCAGCGCGCCGTGGAGACAACCTGGATGTGCTCCACGGTGTGGAGCACGGGAAGTTGCCGTAGGGCAACACCGTAACTCCAGAGCTTATCGGTATGAATGACCTCTGGCACGTCGTATTCCCCCAGGAGCCGGTGGAAAAACGATTTGGCGGCCTCGGTATCGCGGTGTTTCTGAAGGAAGACGTCCAGCACGGTGCCGTGTTCATCAACGGCCCGCCACAACCAGTGTTTGAGACTGCCTACGTCCACGTACATCTCGTCAAGGTGCCACCGGGAACCACGTCGTGGTTCCCGATGACGGAGGCCCTGGGCGAACAGGTCGCTGAACTTGATGCACCAGCTGCGGATGAACTCGCAGGTGACGGCGATTCCTCGTTCCAGCAGCAGTTCTTCGATATATCGGTAGCGGAGGCTGAAGCGGTGGTAGAGCCACACGGCGTGGCCAATGACCGCGAGGGGAAACCGGTAGCCAGGGAGCTTCTGGCCACTCAACACTGTGTCACCCTACCCCAACAACTTCCCACAACCGCGTCAGCACAGCTATTCACTCACTCTATCCAGGTGCGAGCTCTCAAGACCCGTTGCGCAGTAGAGGTAGGAGCAGGTAGGTTCAGGGGTGTTACGGCTGGAGAAGCTGAAGTCCCGAGCGCGTTCCTTCGAGCGGCTGGTGGGGCTAACGCCGATGGAGTTTGACCAGCTCCTGAGTGAACTGGAGCCGTTGTGGGAACAAGCCCACCGCCGTTCCCTGCTGCGCGCCGGACGGGTGAGGCGTATCGGGGCGGGCA